>NZ_JBDYKL010000030.1:0-58928 GCF_040012415.1 Sanguibacter sp. 25GB23B1 | reverse complement strand
GATGGGGGGATGGCTCGGGGTCGGGATCGGGGTCCGGCTCCGTGGGTGCGGGTCAGAGCGTGATGGCGAGCTTGCCTCGGGCGTGCTCGTCCTCGAGCTGGCGGATCGCTGCGGCGGTCTCCGCGAGCGGGTAGACGCGCTCGATCACCGGCTTCACGTCACCCTTCTCGATGAGGCCGGCGAGGTACGCGAGGTCCGCCGAGTTCACCGACTCCGCGAGGTTCGTCAGCCGCTGACCCACGAACACGTTCACCAGCGCCGCACGGATGATGAGCGGCATCGGCCCGAGGAGCTTCCCACCCCCACCACCCGAGAGCACGAGCGTGCCGCGCGGAGTCAGGGCTCTGCGCAGTGCCGTCAGCGACCGGTTCGCGACGAGGTCGAAGACCACGTCGTACCGCTCCCCCGTCCGTGTGAAGTCCTCGCGGGTGTAGTCGATGACGCGGTCGGCGCCCAGCTCCTGGAGGAGCTCGACGTTGCGGGTGCTGCACACCGCCGTCACCTCGGCGCCGAGGGCCCGGGCGATCTGCACCGCGAACGTGCCGACGCCGCCCGACGCCCCGTTGATGAGCATGCGCTGGCCGGCCTTCACGCCACCGCTGTCCCGCACCCCCTGCAGCGCGGTCAGCGCGGCGAGGGGCACCGCGCCCGCCTCCTCGAAGGTCAGCGACGCGGGCTTCGCCGCCAGGCTCGTCTCCTTGACGACTGCCAGCTCGGAGAACGTCCCAGCATGCATGTCGCCCTGCCCGTAGGCCTCGTCACCGACGCGCACCGTGGTGACCTTCGAGCCGATCGCCTCGACCACGCCGGCGACGTCCATCCCCCGCACGCGGACCTTGGGCGCCCGGATGCCGAATCCCACGAGCCGCATGAAGTACGGCTTGCCGCGCATGAGGTGCCAGTCGGCGGCGTTCACCGAGGACGCCCGCACGCGGACGAGCACCTCGTCGTCCTTCGGCACCGGGACGGCAACGTCGCGCAGCTCGAGGACCTCGGGCCCGCCGTACGTGTCCTGCACGATCGCCTTCATGAACCCGGCCCGCGACGCCACGCGCGCCCCGCCCCGCTCCGGCGCGCTCATTCGACGCTCCGCAGGATCTGCTCGACGGCCGCAGTCCGCGTCCGCAGCTCGGCGACGTCGGCCGCCGTGCGCTGCTGCGCGTCGAGGGTGTTCTCCGCGAGCCGCTCGTAGCGGCTGACGAGCTGACGCATGTCCTCGTCCTGCTTGGCGTCGATCTTCGTCTTGCGGAGCTCGAGGAACGTGGCGCACGCGGCGCCCACGAGGAACATGACGAAGACGAGGAGGCCGACGAACGCGGCCACCTCGGGTCCGCTCACGTCGCTGTCTGCACTGATGTAGTTCACGGGTTCTCCTGAGGGGTGAGGCCCTGGTCAGGGCCCGGTCGGGTGAGGGTGGCGGCCGCCGCGGCGAGCACGGACGGCGTGAGGTGCAGGTCGAAGCCGGTGAGCTCGAAGTACTTCATGGCCTTGCCCTCCTGCGAGAGCTCGAGGCTGCCGGCGACGAGACCTGCCGCCTCCAGCCGCTGCAGGTGCATGTGGAGCAGGGGCCGGCTGATGCCGATGTCGCGGGCCAGCTGGCTCACGTACTCCCGGCCGTCCACGAGCCGCGCGATGATCCGCAGACGGATCGGGTTCGCGAGGGCCGCCAGCATGAGGACCAGGTGATCCCCGGTCGGTTCGTCGTGTGTCACGTCACTCCTTGGTGTGTAAGAAGAGTCTTACAGGTGTCAGGAGACGTGTCAACAACTTCTTTCAGGTGCCCTCACCAGGCGAAGAGCTCGCGGTGCCCCTCCTCCCGCACGAGGACCGCCGCAGACGCGATGATCCGCTCGGCCATCGCGTCGGACACCCCGGGCAGGGTGGCGACGGAGACCGCGTCGGCCCGGGCGAGCGCCACGACGTCCGCGATCCCCAGCGCGCGCAGCTGCACGGCGCGCGCCTGCCCGACGAGCACGACGTCCGTCACCGGACGGTCCACCCGCAGCCGGGCGACGATCGCCGGCCCCCGCGACCCGTCGGCCACCGCGAGCGCCGGCCGGTCCGTCGCGGCGAAGCGTGGGAGCGCGACGGGCTGAGCGCGCAGGACCACCCGGCCGCCTGCCCGGACCCGGTCGGTACCGCACGTGGGGCACGGGGTCACGGTGACGGGTCGGCTGTCGGCCACCACAGCAGGTCGCCCGGAGACCACAGGACCTCGGCGTCCGCAGCCCTGGCAGTAGCAGGACTCGCCGTCGGGCCCGTCGCCCGGCGGGGTGGAGGGGCACAGGCCGCCCGGCGGGACGGGGACGGACTGCGGCGGCGCGGCGTCGACGACGACCCCGGCGCCGCTCGTGCGGACGTCGCCGGGTGCCTCGGACGCGAAGTACAGCTCGACCTCCGTCGCGTCGCCGACGCTCAGCGCGAGCTCCGTGACCTCGACCGTGCCGCCCGGCGGGACGACGAGCGACAGCGTCGCCTCCTCCGCTCCCTCCGGGACCACGCCGAACGCCGCGTGCGCGTCGAGGTCGAGCGGACCGAGGGTCAGCACGACGACGTCACCGACCTGCTCGCCCGTCGCCGCAGCGAAGGCCAGCTCGAGGCGGGCGCCGGGTCCGTCCGCGTCGCCCGGCGCCCCGAGACCCGCCGAGCTCGCGGTCCCCGCCACGCTCGCCGCGACGACCAGCGTGAAGTCCTGCCCGCCCCGGACGCCGACGCTCTGCGCGACCGAGCCCTCCGCACCGCCGGCGGCGCCCGCGCTCGTCGCCGTGAAGCCGCTCTCCGTCGGGGTCACCGTCAGGCCCGCGGACGGCGCGTCCCACGAGCTCGTCGTCACGGCCGTCGTCCCCGCGAGGCTCACCCGGTCGACGGCGAGCAGGGCGTCCGGCGTGAAGAACCGCACTTCGGCCTGGGTGGCCCCCGAGGGCGCGACGAGCACGCGCTCGTACCGTGGGACGCGGTCGAGGGAGTGCCCCGCGTCGGCGTCGAACACCGCGACGGCGACCCTGTCGGTGCGCTCGGGCGTGCAGCCGTCACCCCGCCAGCGCACCTGCGCGACGGCGCCGTCCCCGACGCTCACCGCGTCGAACGCGAAGCGGTAGCGTGCTCCCCCGGCGACCGGCACGACCTGGGACAGCGACGCCGGGCCGGAACCGACGGGCTCGCGCCTCACCTCACCGTAGCTCGGAGAGGTTCCGAGCAGCGCGAGGACCTCGCCCGTGCCCGGCAGGCTCACCGGTCGGACGCGGCCCGCCGTGAGCTCCCATCCGACCGGCAGCGCGTCGCCGACGGTGAGCAGCTCGCTCGTCAGCCCGTCGCTGCGCGTGACCACCGCGTGGGTGCCCGGAGCGCTGACCGCGACCCGGACCGTCCCCTCCCCGACGGGCGTCCCGACGCGGCCTGACCCGACGACCCGACGGCGCGACACGTCGACGGCGTCCACCCGGTCCTCGAGCGCGACGACGGCCATCGTGCCGGCGGCATCGACGGCGATCGCGTGCGCGAGGGCGCGTCCGCCGTTCGACGCCGGTGCGTCGAGCGGCACCTCCGACACGACGGTGAGGTGCGGGCCGAGCACCCGCACGCTCGTCGGGGTGAGGACGAGCACCTCGCCGGCGGCGCACGCGACC
Organism: Sanguibacter sp. 25GB23B1; assembly: GCF_040012415.1. NCBI lineage: Bacteria > Bacillati > Actinomycetota > Actinomycetes > Micrococcales > Sanguibacteraceae > Sanguibacter > Sanguibacter sp. 25GB23B1. Next base: position 55,302 of record NZ_JBDYKL010000030.1, on the reverse strand, counting down.
GCGACCGCGTCGCGCGACGCCGCCGCGGGGGCCTCTCGCGAGTCCCGCGCGCGGACCGCGGCGACGCTGCGGTAGGAGTACAGACGTGCGGCGTCGGCGCCGAGCGGGGCAGCCGCGAGCAGCACCACCGAACCGTCGTGGGCCGCCGCCAGCGCGACCGGGGCTCCCGGGGGGCGGTCGACCGGGAGCGCGTCCCAGTCGAGCGGCGCGCCCAGCGCCGCCTCCTCGAGCGCGGCCCAGCCGACGTGCCGCAGCACTCCCCCCGCCACGCTCCCGTCCGGGCCGGCCTGGTCCGCACCGAGGACGTAGACACCGCTCCCGTCGCCCGCCGCCGCGCACGCCACGACCGCCTCGGGGACGCCCACCGGCATCCCGACGCGGGACCCCGTCGTCGGGTCGACGAGCAGGAGCGTGCCGCCGCCCGAGCCAGCCTCGGTGCTGAACCCGGTCCCCGGGTCGGTGCCGACCACGAGGAGCCGCCCGGCGGGATGCCACCCGACCCCGGTGGGCACGCCCTCCCCGACCGTCGTCGCCAGCTCCCGCTCACCCGAGAGCACGTCGAAGGCGAGGAGGCGCAGGTCCACGCTGTCGTCCACCGGCCCGAGGACGACGGCACGCGTCCCGCCCGGGTCGAACGTCGCGATCGTGTGCGACGAGGGCCGCTCCACGACCCCCGAGCGCGTGGTCAGGGTGCCCGCCCGCCGCACAGCGCCACCGAGGCGGTACCACTCGGCGAAGGTGCCGTTCGCGACGTGCTCGGCCGTCGGCGGCACACCGCCCGCACCGGCGAGGACCGTGTTCACCGCGCCCGCGACGTCGAGCGTGGCGAGCTCGAGGTCGATCTCTCCCGTGCCCGCGAGGTGCTGCAACGACACCGGCACCTCGCCCGCACCGGAGCGCACCCGCAGCTCGATCGGCACGTGCGGGGCCGTCGAGACCCTGCGCAGACGCAGCGGAGCGGCGAGCGGGCTGCCGGCGTCGGCCCCCTCCCCGGCCGGGACGGCTCGCCACGACAGCCCGCCGTCGCGGGTCGCGTGGAGCGCAGGCAGCGGAGGGAGAGGCGCGATGCCCGCCGCCGCAGGAGCCGACGCGGTCCCGGCGTGCGCGCTCCACGCCGCCCGCCCCTCGGTCGCCTGGACGACGAGCCACGTCCGCCGGCCCACCGGCACCTCGACCTCGCGCGGCAGGGTGGTGCTCAGCCACGTCGGGCTCCCCGCTGTCTCGCGGGTGAGGGAGAGCGTCGCCGGGCGCGGGAGCCACGACGTGGATCCCGGCTTGCCGTCGAGGTCGTCGACGAGGTCCACCGCGAGCGTCGCGGACGCCGTCACGGCGACGAGCGGCAGGTCGACGGAGGTGGCGACCACGGTGCTGTCCGTGACGAACGCCTGCGCCACGCTGTGCCCGGCCTCGACGGGGACGAGCGTCACCCCGACCGTCGAGGCGGTGCCCGCGGCGGAGACTGCGTGGTCGGTGACCGGCCCGTAGACCACCTGGGTGGCGGCGAACGCGCCCTGGACGCGACCGGTGACGCCGCCGGCCACGACCGTGCAGCCCTGCGGGACGCGGACCGTCGTCGTCCCCGCGCCGTCGACCGGGATGCCGTCGTAGCGGTAGGGCGCCTGGGCGACCGGCCCGCCCGCAGCAGGTACCGCGAGCGAGAGCTCGAGATCGAGCCCCACGTCGAGCCGGGTGATCGCGTCCGAGCGGATGACGAGCTCGACGACCGAGCATCCGTTCTCGACGTCGGCCTGCGGGAGGAGCGCCTGGAGGAGGTCAGAGACGTCGGGAGTCGTCACCGGGCTGACGAGGTCGCCGAGGTGCGTGAAGAAGACCGGCCCGCCGCCGAACGCGAGGAGGACGTTGCTCGGCGGGGAGGAGACGCGCAGGGCCGAGAGGTCCGTGCCGCCGCGGGCGACCCGGAAGCCGGTGACGGTCAGGCCGGGGAGGTTCATGCTGTCGGCGAGAGCGAGCCGCGACGCGTCCGTGAACCCACCGTCCTCGTCCACGGCGAGGTAGCCGCCACCGAGGTCGACGAGGAACGGCGCGTGGACGGCCGCCACCGGTCCGAGCCCTGAGCCGGTCAGCCCGGCGAGCCGACGCCGTGCATGGAGGTCGACCTCGAGCGCGCCGGCGGTGACGACCTTCGTCGCGCCCCAGCTCCCGGGGACGGTGCCCGGCGCGAAGGTGAGCGTCTCGACGAAGCGCGCCCCCGCGTCCGTGCTCACGGGCGTGAGCGTCACGGTCGCCCGCGTGACGACCGCGCCGACGGGGATGCGGCGCAGCACGAGGCGCCGCTCGCGCTCGAACGGCGACCCCCGACCGACGTGCCGCGCCCGGACCTCCACGATGCCCTCCGTCAGACCTTGAGCAGGATCATGAGCTTGAGCTCGCGCTCGAACCGGCCGATCCCGTCGTCGCCCGGTTCGTCGTCGCCGGGGTCCAGGACGGGACCGTCCGGGTCGTTGATGTAGGCGCGAGCGCGCGCCTCGTCGCCCTCGTCGTGCACCGCTGGCGGGCGGAAGCCGAACGCCGTCCGGTTGTTGTCGAGGTGCTGGACGAGGACGTTCGCCGGGCGGGGGAAGCGCCGGAGGTCGTCGAGCCCGAAGAGGAGGTTGACCGTCTTGCGCGGGTGGACGATGAAGAGGATGTCGTCCCAGTCACCGTTGTCCTTGAGGCGCTTGACGTTCTGGTGCTCCTTGCAGCAGCGCTCGAACCACGGCGAGTGCGAGTACTGGTCGTCGTTGAAGCGGTCGTTCGGCGACGCGAAGAACGCCTGCCAGAACTCGGTCTCGAGGTCGTCGAGGCTCGACGTGTCCGTGTACTGGACGTCGTAGCGCGCGAGCATGTCCTTGAGCGGGATCCCGAGATCGGGACCGTCGGGCGGCTGGATGTCGATCGCCCGCCGCCCGCCGGACGTGTTCGGCACCCGGACGCGACGCTCCTCCGCGTTGCACAGGTAGAGGGTCGCGAACGACGCCCGGGTCTCGTCGTCCTCACGCGTGGCCACCTCGAAGTACTCGAGCTTGTACACGTCGACGAGCGGCGGCGTCCCGAGCCCGTGCTCGACGACCGTGATCTCCTCCCCCTTGAGCACCTTGAAGAGCTGTTGGTAGCCGGTCCGGCCCCGCACGTCGTCGAGCACGCGCTTGGTCACCTCGTCGGTGAGCGCCGCCAGGTCGAGGCCGTCGAGACGACCGGCGTCGTCGGCGCGCGCCACGTGCGTGACGGAGTCGGCGGCAGCCTGGGTGGTGCTGACGATGTCGTCGCGGATCTTGCGCTGCATGGCGTTCCACGCGTCCGCGGTGAGGATGTCGCCGGGCTCCTGCTCGACGTACGGCACTGATGTCTCGGTCATGATGATCCTTCCTCGAGCGGGCCGGGCCCGTCCTGGTGGGGCGGGAAGGCGGTGACGCCGTCCCGGGTGACGGTGGCGCGGATTCCCGCCGCCTTCGCGGTGCCGACCCCGACGGGGCTCGGCATGAGCAGGTCCTGGGCGAGGGTCGGCGCCGAGGGGCCGAGCACGGTGGCCCGGGCGTTCTCGAACCGGGTCCCGGGGTAGTGCACCTCGACGTCGTAGATCTCCGGACCGACGAGCCGGACCGACACCGAGACGTCGTTGCCCCAGGCACCCCGCGACGTCGCATGGACGCGGAGGAAGCCCGGTTCGAGCCCGGGCGCCGACAGGTAGAGCCGCGCGACGCCGTCGAGCTCGCCGTCCGGCCCGTCGCCGGGTGGGGCCCCGGGCTCCGACCCGACACCGCCGCCGACCTCGTCACGGCCCAGCGTGAGGTGCACCGGCGTGCGGAACGGCAGCGGCACCGGCCGCCAGCCGATGGGGACCGTCGGGACGGGCTCCGCCCGGACGAGGTTCGACCGCGCGAGCCGGGTCCCGATGAAGTCGGCGTCCGTGACCGGGTCGGTCACGACACCCGGCTCCTGCTCCGGCCCGGCGGAGCCGAAGCGGGCGACGTCGAAGGGCTCCCCGAAGCGGCGGTCGAGCTCCGCCGGCAGGTTCACCTCGAACGCCCCGGCCGTGTGCGCGTCCCACGTGACGTGCACGTGACCGGTCTGCTCGACGCTCGCGCTCGCGGCGAAGACCGCGGGGACGGCCGTCGCGGCGAAGCGGCTGACGTCGAACACAGCCTGCTCGGTGCACGGGCCGCCCGCGAACCGGTCCGTGTCGAACACGGCGGCATCGAAGCGCGCGGCGTCGCACTCGGTCCACGACCAGCGGTTGCGGCCGCGGCGCACGGTGAGCGCGACCACGCGTCCGTGGCGGGCAGCTGTGGTCCCGGGCGGCGGGTCCACGTGCACGGACCCGCCGGGCAGGGTGCGTCGCTCGCCGCGCTCGTCGACGTCGACCTGGACGCCGCCGTCGCTCAGCGGGAGGAAGGTGAGCCGTGCGCCGGCACCGACAGCCTCGGTCACGCGGACCGACCACCCGGCGGCGGGGTCGGCGAGCCGGGGGCCGGCGACGCCGTGCGTCGCGTCGAGCTCGACGCGGGCGCGGACGTCCGCGGAGCCCGCGCTCGTCAGGGTGAGCACGCTGCCGTGGGCGACAGCACCGTCCACGGTGGCGGTCGTCGGCGGGTACTCGACGACCTCGAGGTGGCGCAGCGCGAGGACGTCGACGCGGCTCGCCGGCCCGGTCGTGCGCGACACGAGCCGCAGCCGTTGCTCCGGGCTCGCCTGGGCGACGCCCGGCAGCGCGTCGTCGAGGGCGGCGAGCACCTCGCCGAGGAGGGTGGTGCGCGGCGTGACGCCCGCACAGTCGACGTCCACGGGCTCTCCGCCGTCCACCGACAGGCGCAACACGGACCGGTCGCCGAGATCGGCTGGAGCGAGGAGGTCGACCGTCCCCTCGACGACGGCGGGCGTCGGGTCCACGCCGCGGGCCTCCGTGTCCGCGACGCCGAGGATCGCGGGCGCCGCGTCGGGCGCGGTCGCCACGAGGACCTCGATGCGGCTGGACGGGCCGGCGGTCGGGGACGTGATCGCGAGACCGATGCCACCGGGGATCGGGGCCGTGGCGGCGTCGGCGGTCGTCGCGGACCGCACGGCCGCGGTGATCGTCGCGGAGTCGACGGCGTCCCGGGAGCCGTCCGGGACGGCGGCCGTGAGGTCGACGGTGACGGGAGCGCCGCCGTCGACGGCCACCCGCAGGAGGTGGGTGACCCGCAGGTCGGCGCCGCCGGTGAGGTCGACCACCCCGACGACCCGCGCCGTCGTGGCAGCACGTCCGGCGTAGCTGCGGTGCGTGACGCCCAGGACAGCGGCCGTCGCGTCCGTCCCCGCCGACGGCGGCTCGAGGACGAGCGCGCTCGCCACCCCGACCGTGGGGGACGTGAGCACGAGGTGCGACCCGTCGTGCGCCGCGACCGGCGCGCCCGCCCCGGCAGCGAGGAGCGCGGTGCTCACGAGCGCGGCGATCCGGCTCAGCGAGACGGTCGCGGTGCCGGTGCCGTCACCGAGGACGACGACGGTCGCCGGCCCACCGTCGACCGCCAGGCGCAGCGCCGCGTCCGCCGCGAGCTCGACACCGTCCGTGAGGTCGACCGTCCCGACGAGGCTCACCCCCGTCGCCGCCGCTCCCTGCACGACGACCGGCGGGCGTCCGAGCACCGCCTCGCGCGCGTCAGCCTCGCGGGGTGCCTCGACGCGGACCCGCGACGCTCCGCCCTCGGTCGGGTCGTGGAGGACCACCCGGCGGCCGTCGGTCGTGACCTCGAGGCCGGGGACCGCGTTCAGCGCGTCGACGATCTCGTCGAGCGTCGTGGCCCGCGCCCTCGGGCCCGCGCACGCGACCTCGACCGGTGCCCGGTCCCCGACGACCACCCGGAGCCGGTCGGCGACCGTGAGGTCGACACCACCGGAGAGGTCACGGGTGCCGGCGAGGCGGGCGCTCGTCGCGGGCGATCCCGTCGCGGAACGAGACGTGAAGCCGAAGAGGGTCGTGGCCGCGTCGTCGGTGACGCGGGCGCGCGTGACGAAGCGCCGACGCAGCGTCGTGCGCAGCGGTGCGACCTCGAGCAGGCCGGCGGCACCGGGCGTCGGCGAGACGAGGATGAGGTGCGCGCCGTCGTGCGTCGCGACGCTCGCGCCGAGGGCTGCGTCGAGAGCCTGCTCGATCTCGGCGACCGTGACCGCCGCGGGATCGGCGGCGTGCGTCCGCAGGTCGACCTCCACCGCAGGCCGACCGTCGACCCGCACGGACACCAGGTACCGGGAGGACAGGTCGACGTGCTCGGGGAGGTCCGCCGCACCCGTCACGCTCGCCGTCCGCCGCGGCGAACCCCGCCCCGACCGCGGCCGCAGACCGAGGAGGTCGAGCGCCGCGTCCCCTGCGGCCTCCTCGAGGACGAGGGCGCCCCCTGTGCCCGCTGTCGGAGAGACGAGGCTGAGCCGGTCGCCGTCGTGGGACGCGCACTGCGCGCCCAGACCCTCGTTGACCGCGGCGACGATCTCGGACGGCCGGGTCGACCCCGGGTCGACGCCCGCCACGTCGATCGTCACCGCGTCCTCCGAGTCGACCCGGATCCGCAGGGCCGAGCCCTCCGACAGGTCCACGCCGAGACCGATCGACCGGTCGGAGACGAGGCGCGCCGGGCGGGCGTCCTTCCCCGCAGCAGCCCGCGGGGCGTCGCCGAGGAGCAGCGCCGCCGCGGACTGGGCGGCCGGCTCGAGGACGACGACCGACCCGGCCGCCCCCGTCGTCGGCGACCTGAGCGTGAGGAACCGGCCGTCCTCCGTCGCGACCGCGGCCCCGAAGGCCGCGTCGATCGCTGCCGCCACGTCGGCGACGTCGACCGCCGCGGGATCGGCGGCACCCGCAGCGCAGTCGACCTCCGCGACGTCCTCGTCCACGAGGAGCCGCAGGTAGCGCTCGGCCCGCAGGTCGAGGGCCGCCGAGAGGTCCGCCGTCCCGGTGATGCTCGCACGCGTCGGTGCCGCACCGGCGTAAGTGCGCGGTCGCAGCCCCAGCACGAGGTCGGCGGCGTCGCCCGTCACGTCCCGCACCGCGACCACCGAACCGGCCCCGGTCGTCGGCGAGACGAGGACGAGACGGCCGTCCTCGATCCGGGCGACGTCGTCCCGCCCGAGCTTCTCGGCCAGCGCCGCGACGATCTCGTCCGGCGTCACGGCCGCCGGGTCCGCTGCTCCTTCCCGCAGGTCCGTCGGGATGCCGCCCTCGCCGTCGATCGAGACCGAGAGGATGCTGCGCTCGCGGAGGTCCACGCCGTCGCGGAGGTCGACGAGGCCGACGAGGACACCCGGCTGGGCGTCGGCGCCGACCGCGAGGACCGCCGGGAGCCCGAGGACGCGGGTCGCCGCGTCGACTCCCCGCGGCACCTGCGTGACGACGAGCTCCTCGGTCCGCTCCCACCACGTGTCGAGCGGCTCCTCGACGTGCAGTCCGAGCGTCGCAGCCGTGATGCGGACGATCCCCTCGACCGTGACGGTGCTCTCGAGCTGCGCCCGGACGAACCGCTTGAGGTGCTCACGGAACTCCTCGACGCTCTCGTCCGGCCGCGGCGCCAGCCCGTAGAGCGCGCCGATCCGTGCGAGGTCGAGGACCGCCGGGTCGCCGGCGTCCGCGAAGTCGACCCAGTGCGCACGCATGACGGCGACGAGCGCGTTCTCCGCGCTCTGCAGCTCGCCCCCGTACGCGTCGGCGAGCGCCCGCAGCGCGGACGGGTCGCCCCGCAGCCGGAACGTCGGCGGGAGGTTCGCGAGGATGCGGTCGGCCTTAGGCACCTCCGGCCTCCGTCCCGACGTCGGTGGAGTGCATGTCGAGGGCGATCCACCACGGCTCTCCGGCGACCGTGGCGAGCACCTGGAACGTGGCGGCGTCGAGGTCGGCGTCCGTCGCGGGCGCGCCGGCCCGCTCGGGATCGGTGGAGACGAGGAGGGAGCGGTCGGGGATGCGTCCGCCGCTCGGCGCCCGCGTCCCGGCGGCGGCGACCGCGCCGACGATCACCTCGCGCAGCGCGGCGGAGTCCGCTCCGGGGGCGAGCGTGACGGCCTGGACGAGCGCGTCGACGAGGCCGGCGTCGCCCTCCGGCCCGGCGAGGTCCGCCCGAGCGACGACGACGTCCGCGACGACTGCCTCGACGACGTCGTCCACGCCGCGGACCGCTGCGAGCAGTGTCGCGCCGTCGGCCGGGTCCCCGCGCGTCAGCCCGTCGACGTAGGCCGAGACGGCAGCGACGATGTCGGCGCGCACCTGGTCCTGGCCCGGCGCGGACAGCCCCGGCGTGATGACGGCCCGGACGCGGGGCGTGATGAAGACGTACCGCGCGACGAGGGTCGCGACCACGCCGGCCGCGCGCGTCGTGTGCACCGCGGCCGCGAGGCTGGGCAGGCGCTCGGGCTCCGCGTCGACGACGACCGTCACCGTGCCGGGCGCCGAGCGCGACGCGAGCGGGGACCCGGGGTCGAAGAACTCGACCGGGGTGCCGCGCCCCTCGCGGATGGCCCGGTCGAGCGCGGCGATCGTCGCCTTGCCGAGCGACCGCAGCACGGAGCGCGCACGGGTGCGCAGCTCGTCGTCGGTCTCGTCGGCCGCTGCCCGGACGGTCGCGTCGAGGTTGCTCACCGCCGAGATGCCGAGGATGGGCTGCGTCATCTCCGTGATGGTCCCCGCAGCGACGAGGCCCGCCTCCCCGGCGAAGCCGACGTCCGCCCGGGCCGGCACGTCGATCCGCACCTGGCCACGCTGGAGCGTCCGCGGCTGCGACGTGACGAAGAGGACCGCGCCGTCCAGCGACGCCAGCCGCGTGCCCGCCGGGATGGTGATGTCGCCGTCGAGACCCGCCGCGCGGAAGAACGTCACGAGGGCCTCGGCGTGCTCGGCGCTCTTGCGCGTCACGTCGAGGATCGCCACGACGTGGTCGAGCGCCGCACCCGTCGCCGTCTCGACGAACGCCGACAGGTACGCAAGGTTGATCTGCTCGTACACCGTCGCGATCTCGCGCCCCACCGCCTCGGTGAGCGTCCGCGTGACGGACCCGACGTTGGTGTCCGACAACGGCGAACGGCTGTCGACCTTGAGGTAGTCGACGTAGAACGTCGTCTCGTCGTCCGGGCGCGTCCCGTCCTCGAGCCACACGACCGTGTTCGTGTCCGTCCCCGTGAAGGCGAAGTCGATCGCGACGAGGAACGACCGCGGCGCCCCGTCGGCCGTCCCCGTGATGCGCCGGACGTCGACCGCCGGCTCCGCGAGCGGGTAGGTGAGGACCTTGACGTCGAAGATCACCGGCTCGTTGACGATGCCCCCGACCACGGACGTGAGGATGTCGTCGACGAGGTCCCGGAACGGCCGGTGGACGAGCCTGTCGGTGTCGATGTTCACAGCGCACCTCCCAGCGGGACCGGCAGGACGAGGTTGAGCTCGGTGACCCGGTCGATGGCGACGACGGCGGCACGCACGAGGATCGTCGTGCGATCGGTGGGGTGGGTCGTCACCGTGAGCGTGCGCACCTGCGCCACCCGAGGCTCCGCGGTGAGCGCCTGGAGCGCGTAGAGCCGGGCACGGTCGCGCGTCGCGGGCGTGTTCGGCAGCCCGACGAGCTCGTGGAGCCGGCTCCCGTACGTCGGGTGGCCCAGGTGCGCGAGCTCGCCGACCTCCGTGAGGAAGCGCAGGAGGAGAGCCTGCTGGAGGTTCTCGAAGCCCGTCACCGGGACGAGGTCGTCGTTGCGGACCACCTCGCCGGGCGTCTCGGTGGCAGCCGACGCGCGTGGTCCCACGACGAGGTCGGAGCCACGCTCGCGCTGCTCGGCCACCAGGAGGTTCCCGAGCAGGCGCAGGTCCGTCCCGGGCAGCTCCTCGCGCGCGGGCCCGAGGGTCGGGACGCTCATGATGACCTCCAGGGTCGGTGGTGCTCGGCGGACGGGTGCGGTGAGGGTGACGGGCTCATGGCGGCCACCCGTCGGTGACGAAGGTCGCGGCAGGAGGCCCGACGACGAGGAGGACCCCCGGCGGCGACGGGATGCGGTCGCCGACCCGGACGAGCCCCCGCCCGCCGACCGTCACGCCCGCGCTCGCGCCCACCGTGCCGACCACGAGCGGGTACGGCACCCCGGTGACGGAGTTGACCATCATGCAGATCGACCCGCTCGTGGCGAGCGGCATCCCTCCGGCGAGGACGACCGGTGGGAGGACGGCGACGATCGTCCCGGAGTCGGGTGCGCCGGCCGCGCCGGGCGTCACGACGACGGTCGCGCCGATGGTCACCGGTGGTCCTGGCACGGGTCTCGCCTCCTCAGGTCGTCGCTGGTCGTCGCTGGTCGTGGTGGTTCAGGGTGTGAACGTCGTCTGTCCCTTGACGGTCACGGACGCGCCCTGGAGGGTCGCACCCGTGCCGCCCTCGACGGACGCCTGGACGGAGCCCTTGAGGGTGGCGGTGGTGCGCGCGCTCGCCGTGAGCGACGACCCGGCGTCGATCGTCACCGAGCCGCCCGCGCGCAGCGTCAGGTCGGCGCTGGCCTCGAGGGTGACGGAGCGGGCGGACTCGAGGCTCACGTCCCCGTCCTGGTCCATCGTCAGCGTCGTGGTGCCGGACTTCACGTGGACCACCCCGCCGCTCGTGCCGCTCTGGTCGAGGCGCAGCTCGGTCTGCCCGGCGGTCGCGGTGACGGTGCCGTCGATGATGCGGACGGTGATCTTCGGGGGCATCTCGATGACGAGCTCGCGGACCGGGTCGGCGTCGGGGTGGTTGCGCAGGGCGGCGAGGACGCTCTTGTCGTCGGCTGCGGCGAGCGGGAGGCGCAGCACCACCTCGTCCGTGGTCGAGGTCGGCGGGCGGTCCGCGTCGTCGTAGAGGCGCGCGATGACGACGGGGCTGTTGACGTCGCCGTGGTCGAACGCGACGAGGACGAGGTCGCCGACGTTGGGGATGCCGACCGTGCCGATGTGCCCGGTGCCCACGGGGACGCGGCGCAGCGCGAGGCCGCTGTTCTTGAGGGTGACGTCGACCCCGTAGTTGTCGTCGTCGTCCGCCGCGGAGTGCGGGTGGACGTCCTCGACGACGCCGAGCTCGGTGGTGCGCACGGCCGCGAGCTCGTGGCGGACGATCGCGGCGATGGTGTCGACGATGGTGCTCACGGTGCGCCTCCCGGGCTGGTCGCTGCAGGGCCGGCTCCGGAGGCCTCGGCAGCGACGGCGGCGGCGGCCGCTCCGACGAGGCTCTGCAGCACGACGTCGGTGACGAAGCCGTCCGTCTTGGTCACGCGGTGCTCGACGCCGCGGACCTGGTACGTGCCGTCGAGGGCGTCGACCCCGGCGGTCTCGGGGAACCTCTCGAGCCGGACGAGGTCGCCCAGCCGTGTCTGCGGCCGGCCCTGGATGCGGACGCGTCCGCGGAGAGCGGCGGCTGCGAGTGCTTCGGCCGCGGCGGTCGCGGCGGTGGCCGCGGCCTGGGCGGTGCGCACGGAGGACCGTTCGAGGAGGAGGGTCGGTGCGGTGGTCCCGGCGCTTCCCTGGTGCTGCGCGAAGCTCTTCGTCAGCCACGCCCACGACTCGTCGCCGCGGGACGCGCCGGGGCTCTCCCCCATGACGACCACCGTCCCGGCGACGGGCCGTGCCCGGTCCAGCTCGGCCTCGAGGACGTGCTCGCCGTACTCGAGGACGTGGACGGTCCGGTTCCCGGCGAGCGCCTCGAACACGAGGTCGCCCTCGGGTGTGAGGTACGTGTCGAAGCCGGCGAGCGCAGCCAGGTCCCGCACGTGGCGGGCGACGTCCCGGCGGCCGTCGACGACGTACGCATGGATGGCGGGACCGTCCTCGGCGCGGGCGACGTCCACGCCGGCCTCGGCCGCGAGCGCCCGGACCACGTCTCCGGTGGTGGTGTCCTCGAAGGTGCGGTCGAGGCGGGTGCGCAGGAGGGCGTCGCCGCGGGAGTGGCCGACGATGCGGACGGTGCGGAGGTCGGGTTGGACGGCGACGACGGTGCCGGTGAGGACGCGGACGGTCCCGGTGTCGTCGTAGGCGTACCCGAGGTCGACGGAGAGGGTGTCGCCGGGCTGCGCACGCAGGCCGCCGACCTGTCCCTGGACGAGGACGACCTCGTCGGCGGGCGTCCCCATGTCGAGCCTCACGACGATCTCGACGATGGTGCTCGCGCGGGGCTCGACGGTGGTGTCGACGACGTGGTCGCCGATGGTCACGCGGTAGGCGGGGCGGAGCATCTCAGTCCTCCTCCATCCAGGCGCGCAGGGCCGGGCCGGTGGCCTGCGGGTCCTGAGGGTCGTCGAGGACGGCGCGGACGTCGTCGAGGAGCTCGGGCGGGGCGGTGTCGGCGGGCGGCAGCGCGGCCGGCATCGGGGCGGTGACGAGGTTGGGTGCGTAGGTCTCGAGGAGCTGCGTGCGGAGCCTGCCGAGCCGCGGGTCGAGGGCGCTGCGGAGCATCGCCCGGGCGAGGCGGGCCCGGTGCTCCTCGCTGAACGCCTCGGTGAACGTGAGGTCCTCGTACGCGCTGACGAGGTACGCCTCTTGCGCCTCGATGCGGGTGCCCTCGTCCTCGGCGAGGGTCATGAGCCGGTCGAAGCGCTCGACGCCCGCCCGCAGGGCCTCCCGCGCGGCGACCCACACGTAGCGCGCGAAGAGCGCACCGGCGTCGGCGCGGTGGCGCTCGGCGGTCTCGAGGAGCTGGTCGGCGGTCGGTGCGCGGCGCTGGGTCGCGGCGGCGAGGCGCAGGTCGGCGAGGATCGGTCCGGCGAGGGTGAGCCGCGTGCAGTGCTCGGTGCTCAGGGCCTCGACGACGGTGCTGCCCTCCGTGTCGCAGAAGGCCACGAGAGTGGTCCCGACGTCGAGGGGAGCGTGGGACCAGGCACCGAGGAACCCGACGGGTCGGCGTCCCGCCGGCCTGCGCTGGACCACGTCGACCGTCACGTCGCTGCCCGGCTCGCCGGCGACCCGGCCCATGAGGACCTCGACGAGCCGGACGGTCACGGTCCCGGTGCGGCGCAGGACGAGCTCCGACTCGGGTGCCCACTCCCCGAGCTCGGCGGCGACGACGAGCACGTGGACGACGGCGCCCGGCTCGAGCACCTCGGAGGTCACGGCGTAGGTGCTCATGCGCGTGCGTCCCTCGCGAGGTTGTTGAGCACGGCGGGGTGACGCACCTCGACGGGTCGCGGCACGGCGGCGGCGGGCGAGGTGGTGTCGGTCGCGGTGATGCGGCTGCTCGGCGCGGTGACGACGGTGATCGCCCCGGTCGCCGGGTTGATGGTCCACTCGCCGCGCTGCTGCCAGTGCTTGCGGACGAGCACGGTGTAGAGCCGCTCGGACGGGTCGTTCGTCGGGGTGGTCACCCCCGTGCGGTTGGTCCAGATGCCGAGGCTCGCGGTGAAGTCGAGGCCCCAGCGGAACCGGCGCAGCGTCGCCGCCGCGACGGCGGGGTGCTGTCCGGGCTCCGAGTCGCTCGGGCTGTCGATGTCCTCGACGATCCAGCGCTCCCCGACCGCCAGGGGGGTCCGTCGGCGGATGCCGCCGACGCCGAACGTCGCGCTGTCGGCCCCGATCCCCACGAACCCGGGAGGGAAGCCGGAGTCGAGGATCGACGGGGCGATGATCGCCGGCGCGGGGTCGCCGGGCAGGAAGACCGGCGCGCCGGCCGTCCCGCCCGTCGCGAGGCCGCGGTTCGACGCGACGACGCTCACGTCGGTGTGGATCACGGGCGCACCCCCCGTGTCGTCCTGGAAGGTCCCGACGATGCCCTCGGGCGCCGTCTCGTTGTTGATCCACCCGGCCTGGTACTGGGCCGCGGACCGACGACCGTTCGCGCCCCCGGTGACGAGGTCGGCCTGGACGAGGAAGTGGACGCCTGCCGTCTCGGGCCGCGTGATGTCGAACGCCGGGTTGCCCGTCGTGACGGCGATCCCGTTCCCCGCGATGGGAGCGACGGTGAAGGTACCGGGCGGCTCGCGGGACGAGTCGAGGAAGAGCGTGACCCGGCCGATGACGACGTTGCGGACGATGCTCGGCTCCCGGTCGACGCCGTGCTCGTAGACGCCCGTGCCGTTCGCGTCGACGAAGGGGCGCACGTGGAAGGTGCCGACGTTGTCCGTGAGCATCGTCGCCGCCAACGGGTTCACCGGGTCCTGGTCGACCGTCGGCGCGAGGGCCGCGTTGAGCGCGACGACCGCCGCGGCGTCGTCTCCGCCGTCGACCGCCGGGACACCGCGGGCGCGCTGGGCCCCCCACAGCACCGGCACGCCCGCGGGACGCACGGCGACGCTCAGCGTGATCGGCGTGGCGGCCACGACCGACCCCTCGAGGAAGGGCAGCGCGGCGTTGACGCTCGGGTTCTCGTCGAAGTCCGCCGGCACGGGCACCACGTTCCCCGGCACGACGTGCGGCAGGACCGGACCGTTCCCGAGCCGCAGAGTGTTCGGCGGCGTCCCCGGGATCGTCATCGTGAGGTTGCTCAGCTCGACGACGGTGAGCTGCACCCGGTCGCCGTCCGGCTCGACCGTCCCGGCAGCGTCGATACCGAGCTGGAGCACCGCGTCCCGCAGCCCGCCGCTCACGGCCGCGCCCTCGACCCAGAACCGGGTCCCGGCGGCCGGGACGGTCGCCGTCGCGAGGCGGACGGGCGTGGCCACCGCCGCCTGCCCGGCGGCCGCGACCTCGTCCGCCGCGGCGAACAGTCGCGTGCGAGCGTCGAGCGGGGTGAGCACGAGCGTCCCGGCGAAGGCAGCGGGCACCACCTGACGCACCGTGAGCATCGCCCGGCCCGCGTGGTTCCCGGCGTCCTGCACCTGGACGAACCGGCCCGGGTCGATCTTGGCCGCCTCCGACAGCGCCGCCGGGTCCACGCCCACCGCCCGGCGGCTCTCGTGGAGGTCGAGGATCAGCTCCACGGCCGTCATCCGGTGCGTCGCGGTCAGCCCCGGCGTCGCGCCGACGGTGAGGGCCAGCGTGAGCGTCACGTCGTCGGGGGCGGCGCTCGCGGCCCGGCCTTCCGCGAAGAGCGTCACCCCGGCGACGAGCTGCGCGTCGGTGAAGACGTTGTCGACACCGTCGAAGGTCAGCTCCGTCCCGCCCGCCACGGCGTCGAAGAAACGCACGAGGTCGCTCGACCGCTCGAACCGGCCCGAGCCGGTGAACGCCTCGCTCACCCGGAGCACGACAGGCCGCCGCGCGGGCGTCGTGTGCGCCTTGCGGACGACGACGAACGCGGGCGCTGTGATGGTCGGCACCACGGACGCGACCGCGCGGTCGACAACGACGATCTCGACCGGGTTCCCGTCGTACCGGAAGCACGTCGCGTTCCCGCGCACCTCCGTGAGGGGCTGGTCCACACGGCGCAGGAGGAACGGTCCGTCGACGAAGACGACGTACACCCCCGGGCCCTTGAACCGTGCGGGGCCCGGCGTCCCGGGCGGGTCGCCCGGCCTCGGGAACGTGAAGCTCCCGTCGTCTCCCGTCCGCCCGCGGACCGGCACGCCGGCGTGGACCTGACCGGTGGTCGCGGGGACCTCCCCGTTGAGGTACTCGCCGTCGGCCGCCATGAGCACGTAGGGGCGGCCCCCGAACGGGTTCCCGTCCTCGAAGCGGATCCGGCCCACCACCTCGACGGTCCCCGGCTCGGCGGGCACTCGGCACCACCGCTGGTCCGGCGGGACAGGGCAGGCGTCGGGCCACGGGACCACGAAACCGTCCACCGTGGTGGCCGTCCCGTCGTCGAGGCACCAGCCCGTCTCCGTCGGCAGGTCCGGGTCGAGACCGAGGGTCACCGGCCGCGGCACCTGGGCCGGCATGACGGACTCCTTGACGAACATGAGCTCTGTGCGCCGGTTCTGTCGCCACGCCGTCTGCCGCGGGTCGACCGTGTCCTGCTCCCCGCAGCCGAGCCAGCGCAGGGGCCCGGAGTCGCAGCCCTGGCCGTCGGCGTTCGGCATGAGCCGCGCCACGGGCAGGTCGAGGGCGTCGTGCGCGAGGTACTCCTCGATGAGCACCGGCCAGGTCGCGTCGCCGACGTCGCCGTCGGGAACGAGCCCGTGGTCGGCCTGGAACTGGCGGACGGCGGCGTCGGTGAGGTCGAGGTCGCCGTCGACGTTGCCGCGGAAGCGGCCCAGGTCCTGGAGGATGTGCTGGTACTCGCGCCGCCCCCACGTGTCCTTGACGGTCGCGATCGTCCCGAACGGCCGGGTGCGGCGCAGCTCGTCCCACTCGGCGACGGACCGCGCCGGGTCGCTCCCGAAGGTCATCATCGCGAACGTCGCCCGCGCGCGACGCTCCGAGAGCGCCTGGTTGTACTGGTCGCCGCCGGTGCGGTCCGTGTGTCCCACGATGAGCAGGCGCTCGTCCGGGTGGGCAGCCGAGTGCTCGATGACCTGCGCGAGCACCTGCCGCTCGCACGGCTCGACGAACGCCTTGTCGAAGTGGAAGGTGATGACGAAGACGGTGCCGACCTTCGCCCCGCGTCGCAGGACGATCGTCACCGACGCCGTCGCGCCCTCGACGACACGCACCTCGGCGGAGCCGGTGAGCACCTCGTGCTGACGGGTCGGGTTGCGGGCGTCGTCGACCAGCGCCTCAGCCGTGTACTGCCCCGGCGGGAAGGGGTCCTCGAACCACGTGTCGGGCCGCACGCGCGTCACGAGGACGCGGTCGAGCAGCGTCCCGTCGTCCTGCGTGCCACGCACGCTCACGCGCACCCGGTCCATGTCGAAACCGGGATCCCCCTCGACGACGACGGTCACCGCCAGCTTCCCGTCCGTCACGGTGGGCGGGGGCGGCGGCGGGATGATGACATCCTCGGTGTCCACCGGAGCGGCCTCGGTGAGCTCACGAAGGGTGAGCAGGTACTCGAACGCGCTGGGTCGCCCGGCCACCTCGCGGACGTCCATCCGCTCGACGAGGACCTTCTCGACGAGGGTCGCGGTCGAGATGTCCGAGACGAAGTCGACCGGCTCGCCCGCATGGAACGTCTCACGCACCTTCTCCAGGGACTCCCTCGTCTCCGGCGCTGTGAGCACACCCGTGAGCGTCAGGCGCGCGCCCCGGCGGCCGAGGTCCTGGAGGAAGTCGCCCTCGAGCGCGGGGACCCGGTGGCGCACGACAGCCTGGTCCTCGTCGGTCTCGACGAGCTGCACCTGCTCCAGCTCGAGGTCGCCCAGCGCGGGACGGACCATCTCCCCTCCCTCCCTCTTCTCGGTCGGCTCTGTCAGGGCTTGAGGGAGACGAGGTGGACGCTGATCGCGTCGATGAGGGCGATGAGCTCGGCCTTCACCGCGTCGACGGACGGCAGCCCCGTGACGACGGACGCGACGTCGGCGATGGAGTCGATCGACGCCGCCTCGTCGGGCAGGATCTTCTTCGCCGCGTCCAGGAACGTCGGGATCATCGCCGTGAACTCCGCGACCTCGCCGAGACCGGGGATCGCCCCGACGTCGAGGTTGTTCAGCTCCGTCTTGAGCTTGGCGAGGAGGTCGGTGAGCAGGTCGATGAGCTCGGTGACCTGCGGCACGAGCGCCGCGATCGCCTGGATCGCCGGACGGATGGTGGCGACGTTGTCGTCGAGGAAGGTCTTGAACTCCGCGAGGACGGTCTTGAGCTGTTCGAAGAGGTTCGGCTCGGCCATGGTGGGTGTGCTCCTTCGATAGTGCG
The DNA here is from genome assembly GCF_040012415.1 of Sanguibacter sp. 25GB23B1. Taxonomy (NCBI): domain Bacteria; kingdom Bacillati; phylum Actinomycetota; class Actinomycetes; order Micrococcales; family Sanguibacteraceae; genus Sanguibacter; species Sanguibacter sp. 25GB23B1. Next base: position 37,688 of record NZ_JBDYKL010000030.1, on the reverse strand, counting down.
CGTGTCCGGACGGGCACGCGGTGTCAGGTGTCGATCGCCTCCCGCAGGGTCTGCAGGCGTGTGAGGAGGTCGCTCAGCGGGGTGACGAAACGGTCGAGGCCGCTCGCGAACGGGAGGGCGACGTCGAGGCCGTCGAGCAGCCCGTCGAGGAGGTCGCCCGCATCGCCGAGGATGTCTGCGTCGAGGGCACCCGCAGGCTCCGGCTCGACGGGCTCGATGTGCTCGCGGAGCGTGAGGACGTAGGCGTAGCGGTCGGTCTGCCCGGCGAGCTCGCGCACCTGGAGGTCGTCGAGGAGCACCTGCTCGATGCGCGTCCCGGTCGTGATGTCCGCGACGAGCTCGACCGGCTGCCCGGTCCGCAGGTCCTTCTTGAGCCGGGCGACGACGTCGAGCGCGGCCGGTCCGGTCGCGACGCCGCGGATGGTCACGCCCGTCGGGGCGCGGCCGAGGTTCTGCAGCATCGACCCGTCCTTGCCCGGGGCCTTGTGCTCGGCGACGGCGCGCAGGTCACGGGTGGTGAGGTCCTGGACCTGCGGCAGCTCCTGGCCGGCGAGGACGGGGCGCACGTCACACCTCGATCCCGTGCCGCCGGGCGGCATCGTCGAGGACGCGCTCGAGCAACCGCTCGAGGACCGGCGCAGACACCGCGGGCACCGCGCCGCCTGCTCCGCCGATGCCGGAGGAGTCCCACACGGTGGGCTGGGGCGTGGTCCCGAGCGTCCCCGCGAGCGCGGACGGTGCGGCTCCCGTGGTGGAGCCGTCGTGCGGGGTGTCGTCGAGGCCCGCTCCGCCGAGGGCGACGAGGCGTCCTGGGCGGTCGGGCAGCTCTCCCGGGCCCTGGCGAGACGCAGGCACGGAGCGGTCGTGGGTGCCTGCCCAGGGGGGAGAGCCTCGGTCCGGCGCACGGAGGACCGCGTCCGTGCCCTCGCCGGTGTCGCCTCCGGAGCGACCGGGCCGGCGAGGGCGGCCGTCGCCGGCCTGGGAGGCGGGGCTCCCCCGCCCGCGGCGGGCGTCCGTGCTCCCCGCCGGGCCTCCTGCGCCGTCGCGCCCCGCGCGCGGTGCCGTGGCGTCGGCTCCCTCCGTCGCCGGGCGGTCCCGACGTCTGCGACGCCTGCCCGACGCTGGCGGCAGCCCGAGGACGGGCGAGGCGCTCTCGGTCCTGCGCGTCGAGCCCGGGTCGGTCGAGCCGCGGTCCGTCGAGCCCGGCGGACCGCCCTGCTGGCGGTCCGCGACACCGGCGTCCTGCAGACGACCTGTCAGCCGGTCGAGCACGGTGCGGAGCGCGCTGGCGGTCCGTGGATCTCCGGTGACGCGGCGCACCCGGCTCGTCGTGAGTCCCGAGAGGTCGGCGGCGCCGAGCGTGCGCGCGACGCGACCGGCGGTCTGCGCGGCGAGATCGTCACCGCAGCTCTCCGCGGGGAGCGGGGACCGTGGCCGTGAGGGTGCCGAGGTGCCGTCGGGGGCCGTCTGCGTGCGCGGTGCGCGCACGGACGGTGCGCCCGCAGGCGCTGCAGGGAGCGAGGACGGGGCCTGCCTGGCGAGCGAGCGGAGCACGGTCCCCACCGCGCCGTCCGCAGGTCCGCCACGCGGGGGCCTGGGCGGGTGCGGGACCGGTCGTGGCCCCCCGGGCCGGGCCGGGCCGCGCGGCCTGCCGGCCGTCGACGGAGCAGTCTTGGAGGCGTCCTCGTCCGCTCGCCGAGGCGCGGGCCGCGTCTCGCGCCGGGTGTCCGGGCCAGCAGGGGCGCGCGGCGGGTCCTGCTCCGGGACCGGCGGCACGGGCGTCGCCGGTGCGCGGGACCGGTCGGTGCACTCGTAGAGCGTGTCCCCGAGGAGCGGTCGGGTGACGAGCGCAGGCGGTCGCGGCGTCCGGGCGCACAGCGCGACGCCAGCGTCGACGGCCCGGAGCGGTTCGACGGCCCGGCGCACGCTGCGGCACCACAGCGCGGGTCCGCCAGCCGCGTCGAGCAGCCCGGCCGGCCCGGACCGCCCCGGCAGCGCCGAGGCTCGAACCCGCGCCGTCGGCACCGGTGCCGCGCTCATGCGACCTCAGCCGCCCTTCCGGACATCTCGAGATACATGAGGATCTGCCCGATCGTCATGCCCGCGACGTCCTCGGCGGTCCAGCCGAACTCGTCGGCGAGCACGAAGCACGCCTTGGCGAGCGGTGCCTGGACGAGCTCGCCGAGGCGGTCGCGCGGGGTGTCGATGCCGCTCAGCTCGTTGATGGTGTCGACGAGGAAGCGGGCCAGGCCGGCTGGGAGACGCCCCGCCTGGTCGACCGTGAGCACCGGCTCGACGAGGGCTCGCGTGATCATGAGGCCCGCCGCGAGCTCCCGGTCGTCCTTCGCGGCGTGCGCGACGAGCTGGACGTCGCGCACGGTGAGCGGCCGCACCGTCACCGTGCCCGACGGTGCACCGGGCGGCCCTCCCGGGGGCAGCGTCACCTCGTGGGTGAGCGCGCTCCCGGCGAGCAGGTCCTCCGCTGTGAGTGCCATGTCCGGTCCTCTCCCGTCTCCTCGGTCCGCCCGTGCAGTGGTCTGCGGCGCGCTGTCACTCGGCCGCGAACTCGACGGTCGGCACCTCGATGACGGCGACCGACAGCGCCCGGAAGCACAGGCTCTCGAGGACGAAGTCGTCCTCGGGGAGCGTGAACCGCCAGTTCTCGAACTTCACGCCGCGGACGTCGAGGAAGATCGGGTCCTCAGGACGCGCCGGGTCGCTGAGGAGCAGCGTGATGGTGAAGGACGGCTGGACGTAGGGCTCGGCGATCGCTGTCGCCGCGGCCCCGCGCCCGAGGAGGAGGGTGACGAGTGCGCCGTTGATGTAGGCGCGCGCCACCGTCCCGGAGATCGCGATGTCCCCCGGGCTCAGGGACACGGGGTGGCGCCTGCCCACCTCGTAGAACTCCTTGAGCGCGGTGTCGACCGTGACGGTCACGCCGGTGAGACGGCCGATCGCCTCGATCGCGTACGTGTCGATGACGTTCTTCGCGTCAGCGCCCTCGGGGGTGTCCTCGCTCGCGAGCGAGAGGGTGCCGTGCGCGCCGGTGAAGACTTCGGTGAGTGCCATGAGGGGTCCTTTTCCGCATCACTCGAGGAACATCGTCACGACGATGAAGTCGATGCTGAAGGTCGGTCGGAGGTAGATCTCGACCCGGGCGATGCCACGGATCTCGTCGTCTCGCGTCGCGGTGACGGCGAGCCGGTAGCCGTCCTTCGGCGCGAGCATCTCGTCGAGCACCATGCCGTAGAGGACGTTGTTGATCGACGCGCGGAGGCGTCCGCGGACGCGCTCGTTGTTGAGCGAGCCGATGTACGGGGTGGCCGCGCTGCGGACGCCCATCTTGGCGTAGTCGACGATGCGCCGGGTGGTGATCTGCTGCCAGGCGGTGTTCGTCGACGTCGTGATGCCACGGACGAGCCGGAAGCCCTGGCGCCGCTCGACCGGGAGCACCCTGCTGAGCAGGAGCTGCTTGAGCTCCGCGCTCGACAGCGTGTGCTCGAGGTCTTCGACGGCGAGCACCGAGTTCGTCAGGCTCACGTGGGGCGGCCGGGCGGAGAGCAGCCCGGCGACCGCCGCAGCGGTGTAGGTGCCCGGCAGTGTCACCTTCGCGACCGGGCTGACGGACCTGTCGTCCACCGTGATCCCGGGACCGACGAGGACCACACGGTCGCTGTTGATCGTGTGCGCCGAGGTGTCCTGGACGAACTGTGCGCGGTCGCTCTCGGCGGCCGTGCCGACGACGGCGATCCGCTCGCGCTTCGTGTCGTCGCCCGAGGCGTTCTGGCAGTGCAGCGCGAGGTCGTCGCCGAACGACGTGTCCTGACCGGCGCCGACGATGATGTGGGCGTCCACCTCGAGCAGCGCGTCCAGGCCCACCTGGTAGTCCGCGCCCGACGCGCCGTTCGTCCCGCCCGCCAGCGGGGTGGGCGGGAGGATGTTCGGCACCTCGCCCGGGTTCGCGAGAGGCGCGGCCCGGACGAGCGCCGAGGACGCCTCGAGGTCGGCGACGAGGTCGTCGCCCGACACCACCGAGTAGACCTCCTCGGTGGCGACGCCGAGCTTGACGGTCACCTTGACGGCAGAGGCCTTGTCGACCGTGTAGGTCGCGACGACCGTGGCACCGGCCGGGGGCTCGGTCCCGAACGTCAGCGTGCCGTCCGACAGCGTGAGCCGGACCTGTGTCGGGGCCGGGGCGGGATCGGCTGCCTCCCCGTAGACGATGGGCACGACCGTGTCCGCACCCCCGCCCGCCGGACGCACGACGATGCGGTTGACAGCGCTGGGGAGGACCGGGGAGTGCGCGAGGGCCCAGGGCGCCGCTGCCAGCTCCTCGGCGCGGACGAGCGCGTTCGCCTCGCCGGCGGACACCGCGACGGTGAGCTCGTTCCCCCACGTCCCCGGCGTCAGCGCCTCGACGCGGACGTTCGGGCCTGTCGCCGAGTCGAGGTCGAGCCCCGCGAGCACGGGTGCTGCTCCCCCGCTGGTGGCGACGCGCACCGCCCACACGGTTCGCGCCCCGAAGCGGTACGCGAGCTCGAGCGCCCTCGTGAGCGTGAGCTTGTCCGGGTCGTTCGGGTTCTCTGCGTCGAAGGGGTCGTAGGGGCCGAAGCGCGCGAGCGCGTCGCTGTAGCTCCCGAGGAGCTGCGGGACCCCGACGGGCCCTTTGGCGGCGGTGCCGACGACTCCGAGATTTCCGACGCTGATCGCGCCGGGCACGATGAGCCCCTCGGGGCGCACCTCGATGAACACACCGGGCAGGACTAGCTCGGTCATGGCTTCCTCTCCTTCGTTCCGTCGTCAGCGGCCGGTCGTCACGGACGGACGTGCAGGTAGACGACGGCGGTCTGGTCGAGGCCCGTGGCGGGACCCGGCGGTGGGGTGTAGCTGATCTCGAGCCGGTCGCCGCCCGTGGGGAGGACGATCGGTGCGTCGAGGAGACGCTCGTGCCCGGCGTAGCTGTCGGGCACCGCGTCGACGTCCCAGTCGCCCAGGCTCGGCCCGGGCGTGGGAGCTCCGAGCGCCGCGAGCGCGGCGGACGGTGCGAGCGTGACGCTCGCTTCGGTGTGGGTGGGTGTGGTCCCGCCGACTGCGGCGAGGAACGCGTCGAGGTCGGCGAGCGGCGCTGGCGCTCCGCCGGTCGTCCGGAGGATCTGGATCGAGCCGCCCGGCACGGTGCCCGGCACCCAGGCGAGAGCTCCGATCGCGGTGACGGCGGTCGGACCCCGGACGACGAGCGGGGGTGCCGCCTCGTCGTCCCAGCGCACGAGCGGGCCGGTGACGACCTCGGTCTCGTCGAGCGACGCGCCCGGGCCGCTCGGCAGCGCGCCGGTCGTGACCGGGATCGTCGTGAGGAGGCTCGCGGCGTCGTCCGCGTCGGCGTAGCGGTACTCGTAGACGACGTCGAAGCTCGTCGCCTTGCGCCAGGCCGGGAGCACCTGGACGTGCTCGGCGAGCGTGGTGCCGGTGGCAGCGAGCTTGAGGAAGCCCGCGCTGCGGAGGTCCTGGGTGTCGTCGAGGAGCGTCGAGTGGAGCGTGAGCATGGCGGCGTCGACGTCGGGCGACGTCGCGGCCCACACCTGGAAGCGGACGCGCGCGTCGAGCCGCCCGCCCCGGATGGTGCGGGCGCCGGCGGCAGCGGTCGGTTCCGAGCCGACGAGGTCGCCCAGCCCGACAGGTCGGCGCACCACCTGCTCGAGCGTGACGTTCGGGACGGGAACCGTCGCGGCGGCCGCCGGCAGCCGCGCACCGAGCTCGGCGAGCATGCTCGAGACGACGTCCGCGAGCGCGGGCGAGCTCATCGTCCCGCTCCCGCCCGGGGCTGCGACCACTCCGAGGCCCGGCGCGGCGAGCCGGTGCCCGACGAAGCGCGAGATGTCTCCGGGCCGCTGCCAGGCGCTGCGCACACCGGTCTGGAGATCGGTGACGAACCCGTGCCAGGCCGCGGCGGGCGGCGGCACCTCGTCGTCCTCGAGCAGCGCCCGGACGAGGAAGGACCGCGCGACGACAGGTCTGGTGCCTGCCTCGCTCTGCGGCTGCTGCGACATGCCACGTCCGCTCCCCTGCGTTCCCCTGCGTGGTTCCCCTGCGTGCGTCGTCGACAGCGCGCCGGGTCGACGACGTCTCGTGGGTACTGTGCGCCGGCACGGTCTCCGCTGCGCCTCGCGGACGTCTTCGCCGCGTCTTCGGCGTGTGCCGTCAGTCGGCGCGCGGGTCGGTGCCCGCGCCCAGGCTCTCGCTGATCGTCTCGAGCGACGAGCGCAGCGCCCTGATCTCGGTGCGGAGCGCGGCGATGAGGTCCACCTGCACGGAGCCCGGGACGTGCGGTGCGGGCCTCGTCGTCGGGACGTCGCGAGCACCGGTCTCGTCGTACCGGGCCTCGACGCGCAACCGGTCGGCGAGGATCGCGGCACCGAGCTCCTCGGTGAGCGCGTCGGGCCGGATCCCGAGCTGCTGGGCGAGGACGGTCCGGCACTCGGCGAGCTGGCGCAGAGCCCGGGTCCGGTCACCGAGGTTCACGTAGAGCCGCATGAGGCGCCGGTGGCTGCGCTCGTGCGCCGGCTCGATCTCGAGGAGCCGCTGCGCCCACCCGATCGCCGACTCGAGCGCGCCCTGTCGCTCGGCCTCGCGGCTGAGGCGGTCGAGGAGCGTCAGGCAGCGGTCCTCGAGGCGGGCGCGCGGGGCGAGGCACCACTCGTCGTAGCACCCGGCGTGGAGCGGGCCACGGTAGAGGTCGGCGGCCGCGGCGAGGCGGACGAGCTCGGCCTCGTCGAGCGGGGCGGGTTCCTGGGCGCGGCGCACTGCCTGGCTGAAGACGGCGGCGTCGACCCACAGGGACCGGCCAGGGTTGATGCCGACGGTCTCACCGTCGCTGACGACGAGTCGGTCGTCGCCAGTGAGCCCGTCGTCGGTGGCGCGGTGGATCTGCCACAGCGCCTGCCGGATGGACTTGCGTGACTGCTCGCCGCCCGCGTCGGGCCACAGCGTCTCGGCCGCAGCCTCCCGCAGGACCCTGCGACCGGGGGCGAGGAGGACGAGCGCCAAGAGGTCCGCGGCCTTGTGCAGGACGGGGGCGCGCAGGGGCTGGTGATCCTCCGACGCGGTGAACGCGCCGAGGAGCATGACCTGGAGCTCGCTCTGGGCAGTCACACCAACCCACCATCGTCGTCCGCCGGGCACCGGCTCCCGAACCCGCTGCTGTGGTGCTCGCGGGGCCGCACTGCCCTCGGTGCACCGATCTCGCGCACCTTCAGCGTGCGCGCCCGCCCCGCCGTGGTCAATATGTCCGGTCTCGGTCCGCGGGTGACCTCAGGGTGGTCTGCGGGTGAGGACGCGTCACAAGGAGCGCCCTGCCCCCTCCTTCCTGTGTAGAGGGCGACGACGGCGTCGCCCGGTGGAGGTGAGTGTCATGGTCATCGCTGGGACAGCGCACACCGTGGTCGACCCGACCGCGCACGTGTGCCTCGTCTACCACTACACGGACGGGCACGACTTCACGACGGAGTCGATGCTCGAGGGCGACGCGATCGCCTACATGCCGCTCCTGCAGGCCCGCCGGGTCGACGCCCACCAGTACGTGGCGTCCTTCGCGACGATCGAGCTGCGCAGCGTCTGAACCGTCTCTCCACGTGGCAGAACCCTTCCCTGAACGGAGCAGTCCCATGCCTACCATCCGTATCGAGTCGTACACCGTGCGGGTCGCACGCAACAGCGCAGGCCCGTTCGCGCGGATCTCGATCACCGGTCCGGTGCTGGCCCACGGCATCCAGAACACCGCGACCCTCTTCCTCTTCCCGGCGTACACCGAGCTCGGAGGGTGGGTCACGAACGTCGGAGGGGCGAACGCCGACGGGATCGAGGTCCTCGCACAGGTCCCGTTCAGCGACTTCGACCGCCTGTACGACCTCTTGCGCAACGAGGCTCCGCTCTGGCTGTACTACAGCTACGGTCAGGGTGCGACGACGGCCAAGCCCCTCACCATCTTCGCCATCGAGAGCGGTGACGAGCCGGCCGGGGAAGGCCCGCAGGACGCCGACGCTGTCGAGCAGACGTTCCGCTCGATCATCGCGGTCTCGACGGCCGACCTGACGACCTGACCCACCCGCCGAGGCGGGGCCGTCGGGCGGTGGCGTCAGCTCGTGAAGCGGGCCAGGGCGAAGCGGGCCGCTGATGATCCCGCCGGGGTGTCCACGGGCTCGGTCGCGAGGTCCGCGAGGACCCGCCCGATCGCCGGACCGAACTTGAAGCCGTGCCCGGAGAACCCTGCGGCGACGACCACACGGCCCACCCTGTCGAGGACGAAGTCCTCGTCCGGCGTGGTCGTGTACGTGCAGGAGACCGGGACGAGGTCGTCCGGGTCGACGCCCGGGACCCACTGCGCCACGTAGGACTGCAGGGTCGCGAGGCGTTCTGGCTCGGCGAGGAACGAGCGCCGGTCCGGGTCCGTGACGACGCCGACGCCGTGCAGCCCGACCTTGATGCCCTCCCCGGGCGTCGCCATGCCGTACGCCTCCGCCGGCCAGGTCCGGCCAGGACCGAGGAGGTCGGGTGACGGGCTGTGGGTGAAGCTCGGCCACGAGTCCTCGGCCGGTGCCCCGGCGCGGAGCTGGAAGTGGGCAGGCTGCTCCTGCGTGACGACGACGGGCAGCACCGCGGCCCCGTCCGCGCGCTCTCCGGCACGCGAGTCCGCGCCGAGACCCCCGCCGAGCGCCCCGGGGAGGAGCTGGTCGACCCATCCCCCGGCGGCAAGCACGACGCGCTGCGCGAGGAGCTCGCCGTCGTCGGTGCTCACGCGGACACCGCCCGCGACGGGCAGGATGCTGCGGACTCGCACGTCGTGCCGGATGTCTGCGCCGCGAGCGCGAGCGACCGCCTGGAACGCCTCGACCGCGCGGTCGGCGTGGACGCGACCGGCGGTGCTCGGCTCGTGGAGGACCGAGCCCTCGAAGCGCAGTCCGGGCCACCGCTCGGCGGCCTCCTCGGGGTGGAGCCACTCGTAGGGGACGCCGCGGGCGTCGAAGGCGGCGGCGATGTCGTCGCGGCGGGGCAGGCCGTGGCTCACGCCGCCGGTGAGGGTGAGGACGTCGAGGCCCGACTCCCGCTCGAGCTCGCGCCACAGGCCGAGCGCCTCCTGGGCGAGGTCGAGGTACTCGGGCTGCCCGTAGGTGGTGCGGTAGATGCGGGACGCGCCGTGGGAGGCGCCGTTCGCGTGACCGGGACCGAAGCGTTCGAGGAGGACGACGTCGCGCCCGCGGCGCGCGAGCTCCCAGGCGGCGGCCGAGCCCATGACCCCGCCCCCGACGACGACCACGTCGACCCGTTCCACCTGTTCCGCGCTCATTCGTCCCCGCTCCTCCCGTCGCCGACCGGTAGGGGTCTGGCGTCCGGTCGACGGTAGCGCCCAGCGGTGCGGTGCGACCGCGCTGACCACACCGCGAACGTGCAGGGCGCTATCGTCGTCGGGTGCTGTCCGACGCGCTGACCTTCCGCCCCGCGACGAGTGCCGACCTCCCGGCTGTCGTCGCGCTCGTGAACTCGGCGTACCGCGGTGACGCGAGCCGCGCCGGCTGGACCACCGAGACGGACCTCGTCGGTGGGCCGCGGGCGGACGTGGAGATGCTCCGGGCCGACATCGAGCGCCCCGGCAGCCGGATCGTCCTCGCGGAGTCGGGCGGTGAGGTCTTCGGCTGCGCGCACGTCACCCGGATCTCGGACCGCGCCGCGTACTTCGGTCTCTTCGCCGTCCGGCCCACGACGCAGGGCAACGGCGTCGGCAGCCGGCTCCTCGCAGAGGCCGAGCGCGTGGCCCGCGAGGAGTGGCAGCTGGCCGAGCTGACGATGACGGTGCTCGACGCCCGCCCGGAGCTCCTCGCGTACTACGGGCGCCGCGGCTATCGGCCGACCGGCGACCTCGAGCCGTTCCCGCCCGCGGACGCCGACATGATCGAGATCCTGCGCGACGGGTTGCAGCTCGTCGTCCTGAGCAAGGACCTCGCGTAGACCCGACCGTCGACCGAGACCACCGAGAGCACCGCGACGCCCGAGGAGAGCACATGCAGCGCCTGGCACCTGTCCGGCTGGGAGACCACGACGTCGTGGACACCGCGATCACGCTCCGTGACCCGGACGACCCCACCGGTCGCGACCGGATGCTGCGCAACGTCAGCGTCCCGACGCTCACACCGTTCCTCCCGGACGCGTCGGTGCGGACGGGGACGGGCGTGGTCGTCTCGCCGGGCGGCGCCCTCCACTTCCTCGCGGCGGACAACGAGGGGGCGAACGTGGCGCAGCGGCTCGCGGAGCGTGGGGTCGCCGCGTTCGTGCTCCACTACCGCCTCGCTCCGACCCCGCTCGACGTGGTGGAGCTCGACGCCCTCATGCAGCGGGCCTTCGCCGACCGCTCGATCCTCGGCGAGATCTCGCAGGAGCGGCGCGCGCCGGCGCTGACCGACGGCACCGCCGCCCTGCGGACCGTCCGGGGGAACGCCGAGACCTGGGGCGTCGACCCGGACCGCCTCGGCATGCTCGGCTTCTCCGCCGGTGCGTTCGTCTCTCTCGTGACCACGGTCGACGCGAACCCTGCGGACCGGCCATCCTTCGTCGCACCGGTGTACCCGGCCTGGTGGGACGAGCTCGTGGTTCCCGATCCCGCGCCGCCGATGTTCCTCGCCTGGGCCACGGACGACGGCCTCGGCGACACCATCGTCGACCCGTGCCTGCGGATCTACGACGCCTGGCGACGCGCCGGGGGTGCCGTCGAGGCCCACGCCTACGCCCGGGGCGGCCACGGTTTCGGCGCCCGTCCCCAGGGTGCGCCGTCGGACGACTGGTTCGAAGCGTTCGTGCGCTGGCTGGCGGCCGCAGGCTTCTGACGCCTCCCTACCGGTGTGACGCGACCGGGCCGCCGTCCCACGTGTCGATCTCGTCACCCGGCTCGATTCCGTCATCCGGATCCGCCTCCGTGCCGGTCACCGGCGTCGCTTCCAGAGTCCGGACGAAGGGCACGACGACCCGTCCGCCGGTCCGACGGCTGGACGTGAGGCCAGTGACCGTCTGCGCGTCCAGCGCCGCGATGCTCGGCAGGACGACCGCGGACAGGAAGGTGGCTTCCTCGCTGCGCGGAAGCTCGCGGATCGCATCTCGGAAGGCGTCGGGCACGGACTCGGCAAGGCTCCGGACCCTCTGAAGGATCGCCTCCTCCGGTTGCCCGACGACCTTCGCAAAGCGCACCCAGTGCTTCGCCTCGACCTCGCCGAACGCCTTCTCCCCGCCGATCGACATCGCAGCAGACGTGTAGCGGAGCCTGCCCGTCGCGCTCGGGACGAGCCCCGTCGAGACGTCGTACAAGGGGGCCAGCCGCGCGGTGCGCCCCAGCAGCAGCATCGAGTAGTTCTTCGCGTGGCCATCGGGGGCACCAAGCAGGTAGCCGGCGATCGTGGCATCGGTGAAGCGCGCGGCGGAGTCGTCGTCGGCCGCGGTGCGGAGACGCTTGATGATCGCACCGACACCTGGTCCTCGATCAGCCTCGTACTTGCGGCGGGGGTCCATCGCGAAGGTCTGGACCATGTCCTCCTGGTGGATCCGCACGACCGTCCCGGCCTGGTTCGGGCGTCGGTCGTAGCGCGTGACGACGATCGCGGGCTGGTCGTCGAACAGGACGTGCTCGGTCGTCGCCACGTCCAGGCCGAGCAGGCCGAGCGCACGCATGCTCACGTGCTCGGCGAGCGCCTGCGAGCGGATCCTGGAGATCCCAGGCTTGATGATGTGGGTCGAGGCCACGCTGCCGGACGGCAGACCCCAGCCGCCGTCCGCACGGCGGACGAGCGCGAACTTGCCCTGCCCACCCGCCAGGCTCCAGTGCTCGTCATGCTCGTCGTGCCAAGCACCGTCGTCCTGGCGCAGCTGGCGCAAGCGGCCGGCGATGTCGACCTCGGAGAGCGGCTCGACGGCTCCCGGCCGAGCGAGGAGGTCGTCGAGCTCGTCCGGTGCGGCGAACACCGCCGCGCCCGCAGTATCCGCGCCGATGGCCGCGATCAGGCCGAGGGTGTCCCCTGGGCTGACCTGGAAGCGTCGTGCCCATCGGGTTCGGACCTCCTCGTGGTCGGGCAACAACCCCTTGAGGAACGCCTCGACGGACCGGGTTGGGTACACATCCGCGGAGAGCGGCATCGAGAGGGACAACGGGGTCGGGTTGGCCGCACCCAGGTACGCCGTGTCGTAGCTCAGCCCGATCCTGTTCCGATCGCGGACGATCGTGCCTGCGCGACGCCCGTAGAGCGCGAACGCGAGCTCGGTGACCTTTGTCATGAGCTGAGCAGATCGTCGAGGGCGGCGTCGAAGGATGGCCGCGCATCCTCCACCAGGGCGAACGACAGGTGCAGCGCGCGTGCGACGGCCAGCACCCGGGACAGCTCTGCGCCGGGGCGCTTACCCTGCTCGAGATCGATGACGAAGGCGCGGGAGACTTTCGCCGACGCCGCGACCTGCGCCTGGGTCAGCCCAGCCTCGCGACGCGCCGCGCGCAGCTGCGCCCCCAGCTCTGGCGCGTTCGTCACGGTCACCACGACTGTCACGATACCATGACTTTGCATAAGGTCACGGCTCTATGACTTTCGCGCATGTCATGGATCCGTGACACGCCGCCTCGGTCGCGCGACTCCTCGCCCACCCTCCTCCCTGTGGCTAAGGTGAAGGACGTGACCCAGCTCGGACAGCACCCCGCGCCCTCGCACGCCGTCGCCCACATCAGCGACACCCACTTCCTCGCCGGGAACCGCAGGCTCTACGACGCGGTCGACACCCAGGCGAACCTCGAACGGGCGCTGCGCCAGCTCGAGCGGTCGGACATCCGTCCGCAGGCGCTCGTCTTCACGGGCGACCTCGCGGACCGCGGGGAGCCCGAGGCCTACGCGCGGCTGCGAGCGGTCGTCGAGCCTGTCGCCGCCCGGATGGGCGCGCAGGTCGTCTGGGTCATGGGCAACCACGACGAGCGGCTGCGCTACTCCCAGGGCCTGTTCGACGAGGCCGGCTCCGACGAGCCCCAGGACCGCGTCTACGACGTCGACGGTCTGCGCATCGTCTCGCTCGACACGAGCGTCGTCGGCTACCACCACGGCGACCTCACGGACGCGCAGCTCGACTGGCTCGCCGACGTCCTCACGACGCCCGCACCCCACGGGACGCTCGTCGCGATGCACCACCCACCGATCCCGACGCCGCTCCTGTGGGCGATGGACATGCTCGAGCTGCAGCAGCAGGACCGCTTCGCCCGCGTCATCGAGGGCACCGACGTCCGGGGCGTCCTCGCCGGGCACCTGCACTACTCGACGCACAGCCTCGTCGCCGGGATCCCCGTGTCCGTGGCTGCCGCCACCTGCTACACGCTCGACCTCAGCGCCCACGAGCGGCTGCTCTCCGGGGTGGACTCCGGGCAGTCCATGACCATCGTCCACGCCTACCCGGACCGGGTCGTCCACTCGCTCGTGCCGATCGCCGAGCCCGTCGAGGTCTCCGGCTTCTCCTCCGAGCACCGCGCGACGATCGAGGCGATGACGCCGGAGCAGCGCCTGGAGATGTTCTCGAGCAAGCGCTCGCCGTTCAACCTCGGCGCAGAGCCGTCGGGCGCGGAGCCGTCGGGCGCGGAGCCGTCGGGCGCGGAGCCGTCGGGAGCGGAGCCGTCGGGAGCGCAGCCGTCGGGCGACTGACGAGCTAGGGCACGATCCGGCGGACGAGCGCTTCCCAGCCGTCGGCGAGGCGGTCGCGCGGGATGCCGCCGGGGCCGGTCTCGTGGTGGGTCATGCTCGCGTCGAGGGCGGAGAGCAGGTGGAGCGCGAGGACCGGGACGTCGGCCTCGACCTCGGCCTGCCGGAGGAGCATCTGCAGGTGGACGTGCCCGGCCGAGCGCGGCGCCCAGGCCGTCCGCGCCTCGGGCGCCGACGCGACCTCGCAGAGCAGGTCGCCCTGGACGTCGAGCATCGCGATGCGACCGCGACCGTACGCGACGATCCGTTCGACGGGCTCGGCGCCGGGCCCGAGCGGCGGTGGACCGGAGAGGAACGCGCGCTGGAACTCGGTCTCGGTCTCCTGCAGGAGCGCCTGGAGGAGACCGAGCCGGGACCCGAAGCGACGGAAGACCGTCCCCTTCCCCAGCCCGGCCTCGCGCGCGAGCGCGTCCATCGTCATGCCTGCGACGCCGCGGTCGTCGAGCATCGCGCGCGCCGTGGAGAGCAGGCGCTCCCGGTTGCGTGCGGCGTCGGCACGCTCGGCGCACTCGCTCTTGTCAGCGAGCATGGCCCTCCGTCCGATGGTTGAGATCCCTGCGGTCAGGAATAGGAAACGGACCGCAGTCCGTTTAACGTGTGCAGAGCAGTACTGCGGCGTCGCCACAGGCGACGAGCATCCCATCGAAGGAGCACACCATGCCAGCCACGACCATCCTCGTCCTCGTCGGCAGCCTCCGCGGCGGCTCGACGAACCGCCAGCTCGCCGAGACCGCCGCCGAGCTCGCCCCGGCCGACGTCACCCTCACGATCTACCCGTCGCTCGCCGACCTCCCCTTCTACGACGAGGACCTCGACCTCGAGGGCTCCGCACCCGAGAGCGCCGACGCCTTCCGTGCGGCCGTCGCCGCCGCCGACGCCCTCCTCGTCGTCACGCCCGAGCACAACGGCACCATCCCCGCCGTCCTCAAGAACGCGATCGACTGGGCGTCACGCCCCTTCGGCGTCGGCGCCCTCACCCAGAAGCCCGTCGCCGTCATCGGCAGCGCCTTCGGCCAGTTCGGCGGCGTCTGGGCGCACGACGAGGCCCGCAAGGCGCTCGGGATCGCCGGGGCGAGCGTCATCGACGACGTGACGATGTCCGTCCCGGGATCTCTCGTGCGCTTCGCCGAGACACACCCCCGGGACGACGCCGAGGTCGTCGAGCAGCTGCGCGCCGTCGTCACGGCCGTGGCCGCTCGTGCGACGGCGTCGGCGCCGGCGGCCTGACAGAACCTGCCCCGGCGGCGAGCACCTTCCGGGGCAGGGGCGGGCACGAGCAGGCGGGGCGGGCGATACTGGGCGGGTGGATCCCTCCCCCGTCACGTCGTCCGCCCCGCCGCTCGAACGCCCGCAGATCATGTCGCAGCGGTGGGAAGAGCTGACGTTCCTGCACTGGCGGGTGGATCCCGGTCTCGTCGCGCCGCTGCTGCCTCGCGGCACCACGCCGGACCTGTTCGACGGCGCGACGTACGTGGGTCTCGTCCCGTTCCGCCTGGCCGACGCCGGGGTCGCCCGCGGCCCGGCCGTCCCCTGGCTCGGGACCTTCGCGGAGACGAACGTTCGGCTCTACTCGGTCGACGCGGCAGGGCAGCGTGGCGTGGTGTTCAGGTCGCTCGAGGCCGCGCGGCTCGCTGTCGTCCTCGCCGCCCGGGTCGGCTTCGGCCTTCCGTACACGTGGGCGCGCATGCGCGTCGACCGGACGCCGACGACGATCACCTACACGACGGCCCGACGCCTGCCGGGCCCGCGTGGTGCCGGCGGACGGATCGTCGTCGAGCCGGGCGAGCGGATCGCGGAACCCGACCTGCTCGCTCAGTTCCTCACCGCGCGCTGGGGCTTGCACACGCGGCACCTGGGCCGGCTCCTCTACGTGCCGAACGAGCACGAGCCGTGGCCGCTCCACCACGCGCGACTCGTGCACCTCGACGACTCCCTCGTCGCGGCCGCTGGTCTCCCCGGCCTCGTCGACCGGGCACCCGACTCGGTCCTGTGGTCGCCGGGTGTGCGGACGGTGTTCGGCACCCCGCGTCGCGCGGGCTGACGGGACCCGTCTCAGACCGGCGGGAGCAGCGCGACGATCTCGTCGGCTGTCGCGACCTGGCCGAGGGCCGGGAAGACGCGCTGGACGCTCGCGTCATGACTCTCCTGGCGCGGGTCCGTCATGGCATCCGCGGCGAGGACCACGCCGTACCCGAGGTCGTAGCCCTGGCGGGCGGTCGACTCGACGCCGAAGCTCGTCGCGAGCCCTGCGAGCACGATCTGGGTGATCCCACGCTCGCGCAGCTGCGCGTCGAGGTCCGTCCCGGCGAAGGCGCTCCACGTGCGCCGGGTGACGACGAGGTCGTCGGGCTGCTGGTCGAGCTCGGGCCGGAGCTCGCTCCAGGCGGGCGGGAACTCGCGGGCGCCGGCGCCGTGGGCGGTGCGCCCGGCGGGCGTGCCGGTGACGGTCGCGAGGACGACGGGGAGGGCGCGCGTGCGGAAGGCGTCGACGAGGTGGACGGCGTGGGTGATCACGCCCTCCACGGGGTGGGCGGTGGGGTTGGCGGTGGTGCCGACCTGGAGGTCGACGACGACGAGGGCGATCTGCGCATCCAGCTCTGCGACAGGCATGGACGTCCTCCTTCGGGGAGATCAGTGGCGAGAGGCCTCGCCACACAGTCATGATACGCAGTCTCAATCATAGGACGCGATCTCGCTCGGTAGTCTGTGCACATGACCTCAGGCGTCCGAGACCTCACGCGCGACGCCGTGCGCACCCAGCTGGCCGAGGCGGCCTACGACTGCTTCCTGGCCCGCGGCTTCGAGAGAACGACCGTCGAGGACGCCGCCCGCGCAGCGGGCGTCTCGCGCGCGACGTTCTTCCGGTACTTCCGGTCGAAGGAGGACGCCGTCATCGTCGCGATGGAGTCCGCCGCCCTCGACTTCGGCACCCGCCTGCGGACCCTCGACGTGCGCGACGGCCGACCGGTGTGGCAGCACCTGCGCACCGCCTTCGAACCGGCCGTCGAGTCCACCGATGCCGCCCCGGAGCGCGTGCGCGCCAAGGCCCGGATGATCTCTTCGGTCCCGTCCCTCGCTGCCCACCTCGCTGAGCGCCGCCGGGCGCAGGAGACGCTCCTCTCGGACGCGCTCGCCGAGCAGGTCCAGGACCCGCTCACTGCGAAGGTCCTCGTCGCCACAGCCCTGGCCGCCTTCGATCTCGCGTGGCGCGAGTGGGCCGCGTCCACCGCGTCGTTCCGCGAGGTGCTCGACGACGTCTTCGCCCGCCTCGACGTGACTCCTCATCCCTGACGATCGGAGCGGACGATGCCGGATCTCGCGATGAGCACGGTGCTGGGTGGCCCCGAGCTCGATCTGGGCCAGCTGCGCGCACTGCGGCACGCGCTCAAGACGGCCGTCTCCGAGGTGAGCGTCGACGGCCTCGACGAGATCGACGTCCAGCTGCGGATCGGCGGGTCGATCACCCCGGCCGAGGGCGACGGAGGCGTGCACTCCGTCCGCTTCTCCGCCGCACGCCGCCGGATCACTGCGAACGCCATCGTACCCAAGGTTGTCATCTAGCAAGTCGTGCGTCAGGATGGGCTTGTTGCCCTGACGCCGATACAGGGCCGAGGAGGGACGATCATGAGCGCTCACCACACCGTCCGCGTCGAGCTCGACACCCGGGAAGACGTCGACGCCCGGATCCTCGCTGCTCTCGGCTCCTATGCGGCGACCACGAGCCGCGGCCCCCGCGGCCACGTCGTGGTGGCGATCACGGTGCCGGCCGACACCGTGGTCCAGGCCGTCCAGACCGCCGTCGCCGTCGTCGCCCAGGCGAGCGACGCACCCGTGCTCGCCGTCGAGGCGCTGCCTGCGGAGGAGTCGGCGAAGCGCGCGGGGCTCACGCCCGTGCCGCGTCTGCTCTCCGTCTCCGAGGCCGCCGCCGAGCTGGGCGTCAGCAGGCAGGCGGTGCTCCAGAGGATCGACTCCGGATCCCTGCCCGCGGTCCGCATCGGCTCCACCTGGGCGGTTCCGGCGTCCGCCCTGCTCGCAGCACGCCCGGCGCAGGCCCGGCGACGCGAGAGCCTCGCGGAGGTGGCCGCAACCTGGGAGGGCGAGGGCCGCTGGCCCGACGACGCCAGCGCACCCGCGCCGGGGCCAGGACCGATGCCGAGCTCCGCACCGCTGCCGCTGCCCCTCGGCGCGAACGTCCCGCTCAGCCCGATGTGAGCCGGTGGAGCGCCGCCTCGGCGTCGGGGGTGAGGGTCACGCTCGAGCCGAGCAGCGCTGCCGCAGCCAACCGGGCGAGGACGTCGGCCCGCCGCGCGGGCTGGACCCCGGCGAAGAGGGTCGGGTCGACGTAGGTGACGGTGTAGAGGTCGCCGTCGTCGAGCGTGGATCCCTCGGGCTCGGAGTCCTCGTCCGGCACGGCCAGCTCGATCCACGCCTCCCGCAACGGCTCCTCGGTGATGACGAGAGGTCGACGGTCTCCCAGAGCGGTCATGAGGCGCTCCGTCGCGACGTCCGAGGCACCGTCCCACGCGTCGGAGTCACCGACGACGGCGGTATCCTGCGGCATCTCGATCGTCACGGTGAGCCACACGCCCTCGGGGTCGTGGTGGTCGAAGAGGTAGAACCCGTCGTCGAGGCTCGGCCACCTCTTCTCCGCCCCGCTCGTGAGCGCACCGCTGCTGATGCTGCACGCGCCGACGTAGAACCCGTCCTCCGCCGCGCCGCTGGTGTTGATCGCCATCTCGAGCCGTGTCCCGATCGACTCGTCCCGGATGCGGGCGAGGACGGACGGGGTGTCGGCCGAGTCGTACGAGCGGAGCGCGGCGGGGTCCTCGACGACGCGGGCGAGGGCGTCCGGCCCGGCGGCGAGCACGGCGTGCATCGCACGGACGAAGCGTCGCCTGCCGAAACGCTC
The DNA here is from genome assembly GCF_040012415.1 of Sanguibacter sp. 25GB23B1. Lineage (NCBI taxonomy): Bacteria > Bacillati > Actinomycetota > Actinomycetes > Micrococcales > Sanguibacteraceae > Sanguibacter > Sanguibacter sp. 25GB23B1. The sequence continues at coordinate 19,019 of NZ_JBDYKL010000030.1, read as the reverse complement.
CTCGGGCGCGATCCAGGCGTCGCGGCTCAGGTGCCGTGCGTGCTCCTCGGTGTCGAGGAGCAGCAGTGCGCGGCCGAGCTGCTCGTCCGCCGTGACGAGCGTGTCGCGCGGCGTCCGCAGGGCCTCCTCGAGCATCCGGTCGAGGCTGTCCGGCGTGATCCGACCGCCGAGGGGCCGGAGCACGGTCCAGAGCTCGGTCCAGTCCGTCGGCTCGCCCGCGCGGGTGAACAGGTCTCGCAGTCCCACCGGGATCAGCCGAAGATCTCGGGGAGGGTGCGCGTGAAGGCCTCGCGCGCCTCGTCCAGCGGGAGCGTGAACAGTCCGTCGATCTCGAGGGACTCGACGCCGTCGACGTCGTGGCCGGCCTCGCCGATCTTCAGGTACGGTACGCCCCGGGCGTAGCAGGCGTCGACGAAGCGGACCTCTTCGCCCCGCGGCACGGCGACGATCGCCCGCGCCGTCGTCTCGGAGAAGAGCGCCTCGAAGGCCGTGACGCCGTCGCGCTCGAGGAGCCCGTCGATCGACACCTTCGCGCCGATGCCGAAGCGCAGGCTCGCCTCGATGAGTCCCTGGACGAGGCCACCCTCGGAGAGGTCGTGCGCGGCGTCGACGAGCTCGTCGCGCGTCGCGTTGATGAGCACCTCGGCGAGCGCGCGCTCGGCGGCGAGGTCGAGGCGGGGCGGGAGTCCGCCGAGGTGGGAGTGGACCACGTCGGCCCAGGCGGAGCCGTCGAGCTCGGGGAGCGTGGAACCGAGGAGGAAGATCGTCTCGCCGGGTGCGCGCCAGCCGGAGCCGGTCGCGCGCGCGACGTCGTCGAGGACGCCGAGCACCCCGACCACGGGGGTCGGGTGGATCGACGAGTCGATCTGCCCCGGCTCGCCGGTGCCGTTGTAGAGCGAGACGTTGCCGCCGGTGACGGGGACGCCGAGCGTCTGGCAGCCGTCGGCCAGGCCCTCGATCGCCTCGACGAGCTGCCACATGGAGTCGGGGTCCTCGGGGGAGCCGAAGTTCAGGCAGTCGGTGATGGCGAGCGGGCGGGCACCGGTCGCGGCGACGTTGCGGTACGCCTCCGCGAGCGCGAGCTGGGCACCCGTGCGGGGGTCGAGCTTCGTGTAGCGCCCGTTCGCGTCCGTGGCGAGGGCCACGCCGAGGCCGGTCGTCTCGTCGACGCGGATGATGCCGCCGTCGTCGGGCTGGGCGAGCGCGGTGTTGCCCTGGACGAAGCGGTCGTACTGGTTGGTCACCCACTCCTTCGACGCGAGGTTCGGGGAGGAGAGCAGGCGCAGCGCGGTCTCGCGCAGCTCGTCGCCGGTCTCGGGGCGGGCGAGCCCGGCCGCGACGACGGTGTCGGCGTTGAGCGCGTCCTGCCAGGCGGGGCGCGCGTACGGGCGGTGGTAGACCGGCCCCTCGTGCGCGACCGTCTTCGGGTCGACGTCGACGATGCGCTGGCCGTGGTGGTCGATGGTCAGGCGGCCGGACCCGTTGACCTCGCCGACGACCGCCGTCTCGACGTCCCACTTCCCGGTGATCGCGAGGAACGCGTCGAGCTTCTCCGGCGTGACGACCGCCATCATGCGTTCCTGCGACTCGGACATGAGGATCTCGCCGGCGTTGAGCGACGGGTCGCGCAGCAGCACGTCGTCGAGCCACACGTGCATGCCGCCGTCGCCGTTGGACGCGAGCTCGGAGGTCGCGCAGGAGATCCCGGCCGCGCCGAGGTCCTGGATGCCCTCGACGACCTTGGCCGCGTAGAGCTCGAGGCAGCACTCGATGAGGACCTTCTCCATGAAGGGGTCGCCCACCTGGACGCTCGGGCGCTTGGCGGGGACGCCGTCCTCGAACGTCTCGGACGCGAGGATGGACGCGCCGCCGATGCCGTCGCCGCCCGTGCGCGCACCGAAGAGGACCACCTTGTTGCCGATGCCGGACGCGTTGGCGAGGTGGATGTCCTCGTGGCGCAGCACGCCGAGGCACAGCGCGTTGACGAGCGGGTTTCCCTGGTAGGAGCCGTCGAAGACGAGCTCACCACCGATGTTGGGCAGGCCGAGCGAGTTGCCGTAGCCGCCGACGCCCGCGACGACGCCGTGCACGACGCGTGCGGTGTCCGGGTGGTCGACCGCGCCGAAGCGCAGCTGGTCCATGACGGCGACGGGACGCGCACCCATGGAGATGATGTCGCGGACGATCCCGCCCACCCCGGTCGCGGCACCCTGGTACGGCTCCACGTAGCTCGGGTGGTTGTGGGACTCGACCTTGAACGTGACGGCCCAGCCGTCACCGATGTCGACGACACCCGCGTTCTCGCCGATGCCGACGAGGAGGTGCTTCTTCATCTCCGGCGTGGTCTTCTCGCCGAAGGTGCTCAGGTGCACCTTGGAGGACTTGTACGAGCAGTGCTCGGACCACATGACCGAGTACATCGCGAGCTCGGCGGCCGTGGGGCGCCGCCCGAGGATGTCGCGGATGCGCTGGTACTCGTCCGGCTTGAGGCCGAGGGCCGCGAAGGGCTGGACCTCGTCGGGAGTCGTGGCGGCGTGCTCGACAGTGTCGAGGGCGGGCTTGCTGGGAGCAGTCACGCGGCCAGTTTAGCCGGGAGGGCGGGCGACCCCAGTCGACGTCTCACGGACCTCGTCCGGTCGCCCGCGCACCCGGGGGTAGCCCGAGATGTCCTTTCTCCGGTAGACAGGAACCTCAGGCCAGGTCCCGGCACCGGAGGTCACCATGTCACCGAGCGACGACGCTCACCGACCGCTCGTCCCCTACCTCGCTGTCGCCGGCGGGGTCGCCGCGCTCGACTTCTACGCCCGGGCCTTCGGCGCGGTCGAGACGTCCCGGATCATGGCGGACGACGGCCGCGTCGCGCACTCCGAGCTGACGATCGGCAGCGCACAGCTCTACCTCTCGGACGAGTGGCCCGAGCTCGAGGTCGCGAGCCCCACGACGCTCGGCGGATACTCCGTGTCCCTCGTCCTCGAGGTCGACGACGCGGACGGCTTCGTCACGCGGCTCGCGATGTCAGGGGCGCGCGTCGAGCGGGCCGTCGGTCCCGGACCCGAGCCCGGCACCCGGGCTGGGTGGGTCGTCGACCCCTTCGGGCACCGGTGGCACGTGTGGAGCACGATCGCGTGAGCCGCAGGCCACTGGAGAGCGTGTGCCGAGCGAGCGGGCGCGTGCGGGTCTCGAGCGTCGCACGGGATCAGCGCGGGGTGAGGACGACGACGGCAGCCTCGTAGCCGACACCGACGTCGAGGTCGGAGATCCACAGCGAGGGGACGGCTCGGCCTTCCCAGCTGAGGAGCTCGGGCGTCTCGTCCGGGGCGCTCATCTCGAGCCGCGGCGGTTCGATCGTCAGCCCTTCGCCCGTCGCCTTGAGGATCGCCTCCTTGCGGACCCACCAGCGCGTCAGAGCGCCGGCGCGGTGCGGGAACTCGTAGAGGACGTCACGCTCGGCGGGCGTGAGGAGCACGTCCTCGATCCCTCCGACTGCGTCCGCCTCCTCGATCACCTCGTGCGACTCGACGTCGACCCCCACCGGGCCGGACTCGGTGACGGCGCAGACGACGCGGTCGCCCGCGGTCGCGATGTTGAAGTGCACGCGGATGGGTGGGTACACGAGCTCGGGCTTGCCGTAGCGACCGGCGTTGCCGAAGCGCAGCTCCTTGGGGTCCCAGCCGATCTGCTGGCCGACGAGGATCCGGAGCATGGCGTGCGCAGAGACGAACCGTCGCTGGGTATGGTCGTTGCGGATCGCGGCGGCCCGACGCTGTTCGCTGTCGTCGAGGAGCTGAGCTGCGGCGTAGAGATCGGGGCCGTCGAGAGCGACTCCCCAGGACACGTTCACATCGGTGTCGGTCAGCACCCCTACTACCTTTCGCTCGTCCGTGCAAGAGAACAGGAGCTCACCTCGTGGGAGCCCGCAGCCCCCTGCTCAGGTCGTCCGTTCTGAGAAATCCGCTTCGCACTGGCGCTTCGCGAGCCCCTGCCGCCGTTGTGGTGCTTGTTCTGCTGGTTGCATGTTCACCCATTTCTTCACCCCCTGTCCAGTCCCACTTTCCAACATCTGAGACAGATGGGCAATTGTCTACCGATAATGCCGGTGAAAGTGCTAGTCGTCCGGATTCTCCCTCGGAGGCGGTCGTGGTCCAGCTGCTCGGCGAGGACCTCACGGTCGCCCAGACACCGAGCACCACGCTCGACCCGGACGGCGATGGCGGCACGCACGTGCGGACGACCGTCGCGGAGCCCGGGGCCGTCCGGTACACGTTCGACGCACCGGACGAGAGCGTCGTGACCGTCGCCCGGGACGACTCGGTCGCGGTCGTCGGCGCCGACGGCACGCTCCTGGCAGGCTTCGCTGAGCCCGTCGTCACCGACGCCACCGGGGAGGAGGTCCGAGCACGGTGGACCCCGGTCGAGGACGGGCCGGACCGCATCGCCCTCGACCTCGCGCCGGACGACGCCGAGCGCAGGGGTGCCGACAGCACCACCGCGTACCCGCTGACGATCGAGGTCCACCTGGGGCGGGACGTGGTGTCCGGCGTGGAGTGGGGGGTGCGTGAGGGCGGGACGTCGCTCGCGGTCACCCCGACGGCGTGGGGGCGCGCGTCGGGCACGACGGGCCGGAGCTACGGCTGGGCCGACGTCGTCCGCCTGGAGCCCTCGGCGGACACGACCGTGATGCGGAACCAGTTCCTGTGCCACGTCGACGGCGCACGTCAGAAGGACACGTGGAACCTCGAGCCGTGGCGCCCCGACATCTCGTTCATCGGCTATCTGCTCGCGCGGTGCAACCCGACCTAGGCGCACGTGGGCACCCACGGCCGGTTCGCCGGCGATCGACCCTTGACAAGATTTATTGTCAAGGGCATCGTGGAGTCATGAGAGACGTCGAGGTCATCGAGAGCGCAGAGGCAGCCGCCGCCGCGCTGGATCCGGTCCGAGCACGGCTGCTCGGCGAGCTGGCCGTCCCGGCCTCCGCCGCCGGGCTCGCTGCCCGGGTCGGCATCGCTCGCCAGAAGATCGGCTACCACCTCAAGGCGCTCGAGGCGCACGGCCTGGTGGAGCTGTCCGAGGAACGTCTGCACGGCGGGATCACCGAGCGGGTGCTCCAGGCGTCGGCGGCGTCGTACGTCGTGTCGCCGGCGGCAGTCAGCGTGTCCGCAGCCGACCCGGACGCCAACGCCGACCACCTCTCGGCGGGCTACCTCGTCGCACTGGCCGGCCGGCTGGTGCGCGAGGTCGGAGCACTCGCGCGGCGGGCCGGCTCGTCCGGCAAGCGGCTGCCGACCCTGACCATCGACACACAGATCGGCTTCCGGTCGGCCGCCGACCGGGCAGCCTTCGCAGACGACCTGACCGCCGCGGTGCTCGACCTGGCCGCGCGCTACCACCACGACGACGGGCGCCCGTACAGGCTCCTCGTCGCCGCCCACCCACGTCCTGAGGAGAGAACATGAGCACCACGACGACCGTCCCGTACCGCCTCGAGTTCAGCGTCGAGGTCCCGGGGACCCCGGAACAGGTCTGGCAGGCCATCGCCACCGCCAAGGGCATGAGCGCCTGGTTCCTGCCGACCGAGATGGAGGAGCACGAGGGCGGCGCCCTGCACTTCTCCATGGGCCCCGAGATGGGCTCGGACGGCCGGGTCACCGGCTGGGACCCGCCGCGCCGCATCGTCTACGAGGAGGACTGGGCCGCCCTCATGGGCAAGGACCCGGACGCGCTGAGCCCGCTGACGTCGGAGTTCCTCGTCGAGGCGCAGTCCGGCGGCACGTGCGTCGTGCGCGTCACGAGCAGCGGCTTCGGGACCGGCGCTGCCTGGGAGTCGGAGTGGTTCGACGACATGGGGGTCTCCTGGATGCCGTTCTTCGACAACCTGCGCCTCTACCTGTCGCACTTCCCCGGCCAGGAGGCCACCCAGCTCGAGGTCACCGCCTCCCACCCGGGCGACGCGGAGACGCTGTGGTCAGCCCTGCACGACGCGCTGGGGCTGGGCGACGAGGGCACCACCGTCGACGTGCGCGGCACCACCGGCACGGTCGAACGGGTCGGCGAGCGGCAGGTGCTGGTCCGGCTCACCGCACCGGTGCCCGGGATGCTCAGCATCTTCACCTACGCCATGGGCGACGACTCGGCGACGGCAGGCGTGCGGGGCTACCTGTTCTCTGCCGACGCGGCGGACTACGTCCGGCGCGAGGAGCCGGCCTGGGAGACCTGGCTGCAGGAGCTCAGCCCAGCAGCGCTCCGCACGGCGCCCCAGGCCTCCTGACGATCACTCCGCCCGGGGCGGGACGGGACCGGTCGTCGGGTCGGTCGTCGCCTCCCCCGGGCGCTCGGCCGGGGGCTCTGCCGGGGGCTCGGGCGTGCGGCCGGTGAGCGCGATGGCGACCGAGACGAGCACGAGCCCGACGATCTCGAGACCGTGCGGCACCTGCCGGAGCATGACCGCCCCGACGAGGAGCGCGGACGCCGGCCAGATGGCCAGGAGGATCGAGAACTGCGCCGGTCGCAGCCGGCGCAGGACCACCTGGTCGATCCCGTAGGGGACCACCGAGGACGCGACGGCAATCCCCACGAGCGCTGCGAGGTAGCCCCAGTCGGTGAAGAGCGGCGCGGAGGACGGGCCGAAGAACGGCGCGAAGACCACGGCGCCCGCTGCCATGCCGACCGCGAGCGGCCCGAGGCCGGTGCTCTGGCGGGAGACCCTGCGGCCGAGCAGGATGTACCCGGCCCAGCACGCCGCAGCGGCGAGGACGAGCACGATCCCGAGGACAGCGCCGTCGTCGCCGGAGGTGAGCGTGATCCCGGCGAGGAGCACCACCCCGACGAGCGCGAGCGCGATGGCGACCCGCTCGCGCACGCCACGTCCCGTGAGCGCCCCCACGAGGACGGGCCCGACGAACTCGATCGCCACGGCGTTGCCGAGCGGCAGGTAGTCGAGGGACGCATAGAACGTGCAGTTCATCGCCGCGAGGACAACTCCGAAGAGGAGGGCGGCACGCAGCGTGGGCCCGTCCCAGCGGACCCGCCACGGTCGCCCCCACGCGATGAGGATGACGGCCGCGACGGCGATACGGGACCACGCCACCGCCGTGGCGGGCACCACCGTGAAGAGCCCGACAGCGAGCCCCGCGCCGACGTACTGGGTCACCCCGGAGAAGAGGAACAGGAGCGGGGCGGGGACGCGGTGCACCCGATCACTCTACGAGTGCGCGGGCGACGCCCGGTGCGGGCCTCAGGCCAGGTACGGGCTCAGGCCGGAGCCGGCCGCAGGCTCTTCTCGCTCACCGGAGCGAGCCCGCTCTCCCGCAGCGCCCGGTAGTGCGCGCGCGCCTCGTCCTGCCGTTCCTTCTCGACGCCGGTCGCGATGGTCGCCCGCACGTGCTCCGGACCGTACCCGAACGCGTCGACCAGGTCCTGGGCGTGCGGGCGCAGGTCCGCGAGGAACGCGGCGACAGTCTTCCGCAGCGCCTGCGCGAGGGGCACGCTCAGCCGCTCGTGGAGGACGTACCAGGCGAGGTCCTTCTCGATGACCTCGAGGCCGAAGAGGTCCCGGACGCGTGTGAGCACCTGCCGCGTCCCGGGGTCCTCGACCGTCGCGAGCGCAGCGGTGAAGGCCTCCCACTGGAGAAGGTCCGCGTAGGCACGAGCAGCCTCGACGACCGCGGGCTGGTGGTCGTTGAAGAGGGCTGCGGCCTCAGCGCGCGAGAGCCGCCCCGTCACGTCGTGCGGTGTGGGGTGGAGCGCGTCGGCGAGCTCCGCGATCATCGTCTCGACACGGTCGGAGAGGAGCGCACGCTGCGTGGCGTCGGCAGCAAGGTCGCCCCCGGCGTCGCGCGCGGCACCGGCAGCGAGCGCTCGCCGAGCCACCTCCGCGTCCGGCTCTGCGTAGAGGGCGCTGTCGGCCGCTCGCTCGACGACGATGCGGGCGGCGCTCACGCCGTCTGCCCCGAAGGTCCCGGCGGCGTGGCTCGCGAGGAGCCGCTTGCCGACGAGCTGCAGGAGGACCGTGTTGTCCCCCTCGAACGTGACGAAGACATCCATGTCTGCACGGAGGGAGACGATGCGGTTCTCGGCGAGGAACCCCGCGCCCCCGCACGCCTCACGCGCGGTCTGGAGCGTCTCGAGCGCTCGCCAGGTCGCGACGGGCTTGAGCGCCGCGGAGGTGGTCTCGAGGTCGCTGCGTGACTCCTCGGTGTCGACCCGGCCGGAGAAGACCGTGTCGAGGAGGTCGAGCAGCCGCTCGTGCGCGTAGTGCCCCGCATAGGCGCGTGCGAGGAGCGGGAGGAGGCGCCGCTGGTGCTCGCGGTAGTCCAGGAGCACCACCTCTCCCTGCCCGTCGGCGTCGGCGAACTGGCGGCGCTCGTTGCCGTAGCGGACGGCGGTCGCGAGACCGAGCTTGGCTGCGACCGCTGCGGCGCCGTCGAGCGTCACGCGGCCCTGGACGAGAGCGCCGAGCATCGTGAAGAAGCGGCGCCCAGGGTGGGCGATGGGGGACGTGTATGTGCCGTCGGCAGCGACCTGGCCGTAGCGCCCGAGCAGATCGCGTCGGGGGACGCGGACGTGCGTGAAGTGCAGCCGGCCGTTGTCCACACCCAGCAGGCCGCCCTTGAGGCCGTCGTCCTCGCCGCCGACACCGGGCAGGAACGCTCCCGCGCGGCCGTCCGGCTCGGTCGCACGGATGGGGACGTAGAAGGCGTGCACGCCGTGGTTGACGCCCTGCGTGATGAGCTGGGCGAACACGGTCGCCGCCGTACCGTGTTGACCGGCATTGCCGAGATAGTCCTTCCACGCCGCCTTGAACGGGGTGTGGATGACGAACTCCTCCGTCTCCGCGTCGTACGTCGCCGTCGTCCCGATCGCCGCCACGTCCGACCCGTGCCCGATCTCCGTCATCGCGAACGCACCCGGCACCGACACGTCCATCGCGGACGGCAGCCAGCGTTCCTGCTGCTCGGGGGTCCCGAGATGGTAGATCGTCGCGGCGAACAGGCCCCACTGGACGCCGGCCTTGACCTTGAGCGAGGGGTCGGCCGCGATGAGCTCTTCGAAGACCACCGAACCTCCTCCGGCGTCCGCCTGACCGCCGAAGCTCTCGGGGAAGGCTCGCAGGACGTTCCCGTCGGCGGCGAGGAGGGAGAGCTGGGAGAGGACGCGCTCGCGGTGCTCGGCCATCGACAGACCATCGGTGCGTGCGAACGCGGGGTCGCCGCCGATGCGTCGGCCGGCCGCGCGCTGGACGGCCCACCGGCCGAGGAGATGCTCGCCGAGGCGGGCGACGTCGACGTGTGCCTCACCCGGCCTGGGGACTGCGGGGGACGCAGTCGGGACGTCGTCCGGCGAGCTGTCGGCGGCAGGGGTGCGGTCCGAGAGAGTCGTCATGCGAGACAACATACCGCGCATCCGGTTTGTTGGGGAGGTCCAGGTCGGACCGGTCGCATCTCGGACATCGCTCCGCTCCGACGACGACCGCAGCACGCACGGACGGGCGACCGCTCCGGAGAGCGGCCACCCGTCCGTGGACCCGTCCTGCTGCCGCGCCGCGGCGGCCGCGCGTCAGCCCTTCGTACCCGCCTTGGCCTTGAGGCTCTTCTCGCTCACGGGCTCGTCACCGCTCGCACGCAGCGCCCGGTAGTACTCCCGCGCCTCGTCCTGACGCTCCTTCTCGACCCCGGTCACGACGGTCGCCCGCACGTGCTCCGGACCGTAGCCGAACGCGTCGACGAGGTCCTGGGCGTGCGGCCGCAGGCGAGCGAGCAGCCGGTCGATGTACGACGTCACGGTCCGGGCGCGCTGGCCCGAGAGCCGCCCGTTGATGAGGTACCAGGCCAGGTTCTTCTCGATGGCGACGAGGCCGAAGAGGTCACGGACCCACGTGAGGACCTGGCGCGTGCCGGCGTCCTCGATACCCTCGAGCGCCTTGGTGAACGCCTCCCACTGGACGAGGTCGGCGTGCGCGCGGGCCGCCTCGATGAGCTCGTGCTGGTGGTTGTTGAAGAGCTCGGCCGCATTGGCGCGCGTGAGCTTGGACGCGGGCCGCAGAGCGGTCGCGAGCTCGGCGACCATACCCTCGACGCGGTCCGTGAGGAGCTCGCGCTGGGTGGCCTCCTCGCGGAGGTGACCCGCTGAGCGCCGGACGGAGCCCGAGTCGAGGATGTTCTGCGCGATGCGGCTGATCGGCGTCTTGTAGAGGACGCTGTCCGCCGCGCGCTCGACGACGAAGCGCGCCATGCCGACGCCGTCGATCCCCTTGAGGTTCGCCGCATAGTCGGCGAGGAGCCGCTTGCCGACGAGCTGGAGCAAGACCGTGTTGTCGCCCTCGAACGTCACGTAGACGTCCATGTCCGCACGGAGGGACACGAGCCGGTTCTCGGTCATGAATCCCGCACCACCGCAGGCCTCGCGGGCGGTCTGGAGCACGTTCAGCGCACGCCACGTCGACGTCGGCTTGAGCGTCGCCGCCATGGTCTCGAGGTCCTCGCGAGACTCGGGGGTGTCCATCTCTCCGGAGAACACGGCGCTGAAGAGGTCGAGCAGGCGCTCGTGCGCGAAGTGCCCGGCGTACGTCTCGGCGAGGAGCGGAAGGAGCCGGCGCTGGTGCTCGCGGTAGTCGAGGAGCACCATCTCCTCGGTGTCCGAGACGCCGGCGAACTGACGGCGCTGGTTCCCGTACGTGACGGCCGTGACGAGACCGGCCTTCGACGTGACCCCCGCAGCCCCGTCGAGCGACACGCGGCCCTGGACGAGCGAGCCGAGCATCGTGAAGAAGCGGCGCCCGGGGCTGTCGATCGGCGACGTGTAGGTGCCGTCGGCGGCGACCTGGCCGTAGCGGGCGAGGAGGTGGGCGCGCGGGACGCGCACGTGCGTGAAGTGCAGGCGTCCGTTGTCCACACCCTGGAGGCCGCCCTTGAGGCCGTCGTCCTCGCCACCGACACCCGGCATGAAGTCACCCGCCGTGCCGTCGGCGTTCGTCTCGCGGATCGTCACGTAGAAGGCGTGCACGCCGTGGTTGACGCCCTGCGTGATGAGCTGGGCGAACACGGTCGCCGCCGTACCGTGCTGACCGGCATTGCCGAGATAGTCCTTCCACGCCGCCTTGAACGGGGTGTGGATGACGAACTCCTCCGTCTCCGCGTCGTACGTCGCCGTCGTCCCGATCGCCGCCACGTCCGACCCGTGCCCGATCTCCGTCATCGCGAACGCACCCGGCACCGACACGTCCATCGCACCGGGGAGGAGCTCGTCGTGCTGCTCGGGGGTACCGAGGTGGAGGATCGCGGCACCGAAGAGTCCCCACTGCACGCCTGCCTTGATCTGCAGGGAGGGGTCGGCGAGGACCAGGTCCTCCGCACCAGCGAGGTTGCCGCCCGCGTCGTCGCTGCCCCCGAGGTGGACGGGGAACGCGCGGAGCGCCTCGGCGCCGGTCGAGAGGAGCTTGAGCTGCTCGAGGACGCGGGCGCGGTGGTCGGCCATCGAGAGGCCTTCCTCCTTGGCGAACCGGGGGTCGGCAGCCACCGCGCGGGTGTTGCGGCGGATCTCGGCCCAGCGGCCGAGCAGCGCAGTCTCGAGGTAGGCGACGTCGACGTGGTGGTCGGCGCGGTCCGGGCTGAGGCCCGTGCGGGCACCGGGGGCTTCAGTGGTGGCGGGGCGGTCCGAGACGGTGGTCATGCTGACTCCTTTGTACTGGCAAACACACTGGTCGGGGAGGTAGGCAGGTGGATCAGGTCTGGTCGCGGGCGAGGACCCCGACCGGTCCGCCCCAGAGCCAGGCGGTGACGCGGTCGGTGAGCTCTTCGCGGGTCGGGGCGCCCTCGTCGTCGCGGTTCTGCAGCCACCACTCGCCGGATCCGCGGACGAACCCGACGGCCCCGGCACCCCAGGCGGCGGCGTCGACGGCGTCGGCATCCATCTCCTGGGCGAAGGGGACGGCGACGATCTCGTTCATCGACTCGAGGAACGGCAGGCCGGGGGCCGTGCGGGTGACGAAGTAGTAGACGTTCGGGGAGTGCTCGATCATCTCGAGGTAGACGGCGACCATGGAGCGCAGCGCGTCGCGCGGTGTGGTCGCGAGCTGGGCGGCCTCGCTGAGCGCGATGCTCATCTGCTCGACGACGGCCTCGCCGACGGCGAGCTGGAGGCCCGGCTTGTCGACGAAGTAGCGGTAGACGATGGACTTCGACGTCTTGGCGAACGTCGCGATCTCGTCCATGGAGATCTCGGGTCCCATCTGGTGCACGGCCTTGCGGGCGGCGCGCACGAGCGCGATGCGTCGGGCCGTGCGGTGGTCGTCCCAGCGCGTGGAACGACCGTCGGTCGCGTGGGCATGCTGCGGCTGGGGCGTCTCGTCCGACCTCGCTGTCGAACCTGCTGTGACTGGGCTCACGAAACTGACAGTATCAGGTACTGTGGGTTCTGGACATAGCCGTCCGCGACGATGCTCCGTCAGCGACGGCCCGCACAGCACGCGAGGAGACACCGTGGCACAGCCATCCAGCCCCACCCCGCAGCACGCACCCAGCAGCCTGCCGACCGACGCCGTGATCGTCGGTGGGAACCGTATCCCCTTCGCCCGCGCGGGCGGGAAGTACGCGAGCGTCAGCAACCAGGACATGTTCACCGCTGCGCTCGAGGGGCTCGTCGCGCGGTTCGGGCTCCAGGGCGAGCGGATCGGCGAGGTGGTCGGCGGGTCGGTCCTCAAGCACTCCCGCGACTTCAACCTCGTGCGCGAGTGCGTCCTCGGCTCCTCCCTCTCCCCGCAGACGCCGGCGTACGACCTCCAGCAGGCGTGCGCGACCGGCCTCGAGGCCGTCATCGGCGTGAGCAACAAGATCCGCCTCGGCCAGATCGAGTCCGCGATCGCCGGCGGGACCGACACCATCTCCGACGCGCCCATCGCCGTGAGCGAGGGCCTGCGGCGCGCACTCCTCACCGCGTCGCACGCCAAGACGCTCGGTGCACGCATCAAGGCGTTCGCCACCGTCCGCCCCGCCGACCTCTCCCCCTCGGCGCCGAGCACCAACGAGCCGCGCACCGGTCTGTCGATGGGCGAGCACCAGGCCATCACCACGGCGAGGTGGGGCGTGACGCGCGAGGCGCAGGACGAGATCGCGTTCCGCAGCCACCACGGCCTCGCCGCGGCGTACGACGCCGGCTTCTTCGACGACCTCGTCACCCCGTTCAAGGGACTCACCCGCGACCAGAACCTCCGCGCCGACACGTCGCTCGAGAAGCTCGGGACGCTCAAGCCGGCCTTCGGGACGTCCCTCGGCACGGACGCGACGATGACGGCGGGCAACTCGACGCCGCTCACCGACGGCGCGTCCGTCGTGCTGCTCGGGTCACGCGCGTGGGCCGAGGCCCGCGACCTCCCCGTCCTCGCACGGGTGGTCGACGGCGAGACCGCAGCAGTGGACTTCGTGCACGGGCACGAGGGGCTGCTCATGGCTCCCGCCCACGCGGCACCCCGCCTGCTCGCCCGCAACGGGCTGACCTTCGACGACTTCGACTTCTTCGAGATCCACGAGGCGTTCGCGTCGACCGTCCTCACCACCCTCGCCGCGTGGGAGGACGAGGAGTACTGCCGCACGGAGCTCGGCCTCGACGGGGCGTTCGGGTCGATCGACCGGACGAGGCTCAACGTCAACGGGTCCTCGCTCGCCGCAGGTCACCCGTTCGCCGCGACCGGCGGGCGCATCGTCGCGACGGCCGCGAAGCTCGTCGCCGCGAGGGCGGCCGAGACCGGCCGCGTCTCGCGCGCGCTCATCTCCGTCTGCGCCGCCGGAGGCCTCGGCGTCGCAGCGATCATCGAGTCCGCCGCGGCGGGCACTGACAGCACGGAAGAGGCAGCCCAGTGAGCGACAAGTACATCTCCCTCGTCAACGGCGGGGTCACCGGCAACCTGGCGAAGAAGCTCGGGCTCCCCCGCCCGTCCGTCCTGCGGCGTCACACCGACGGCGCCCCGCTCGTCCCCGGACCGGTCCTCGTGCTCGGCGGTACGGTCGGCTCCGGCAAGGACGCCGACGCGGTCGCGCAGCTCCTCGTCGGCGGCGAGCTCGGCGACGCGCTCGACGTGCGCCGCTCGGCCGACGGCGCGACCGGCGTGCGCTGGGGCGGCGTCGTCGTCGTGCTCAGCGAGGCCACGCACCCGGACGACCTGTCCGGACCCGTGCGCGAGCTCGGGAGCGTGCTGCGCTCGCTCGCTCCGGGCGCCCGCGTCGTGACGCTCTCCCGGGCGTCGCTCGCCGAGGACGCACCGGCGGTCGCCGCCGTGCGCCAGGGCATCGACGGGATCGTCCGGTCCGTCGCCAAGGAGCTCCGCGGAGGTGCGACCGGCAACGGGATCGTGCTCGCAGGCGCGACGTCCGAGGAGGTCTCCGTGACCGCGCCGTCGGTCGTCGGGGCGCTGCAGTTCCTCCTGTCCGCGAAGTCGGCGTTCGTCGACGGTCAGTTCCTCACGGTCTCGTCCGGCGGGGGCTCGGCTCCTGCGAGCTGGGACCGGCCGCTCGAGGGGCGCGTCGCCGTCGTCACGGGCGCCGCCCGCGGCATCGGCGCAGCCATCGCGAAGACTCTCGCGCGCGACGGCGCCAAGGTCGTCGTCGTCGACGTCCCCGCAGCCGGCGAGTCGCTCGCGACCGTCGCCAACACGATCCGTGGCACCGCGCTCCAGCTCGACATCACCGCCCCCGACGCGGGCGCGAAGATCATCGACCACGCCGTCTCGCGTCACGGCGGCATCGACATCGTCGTGCACAACGCCGGGATCACGCGGGACAAGCTGCTCGCCAACATGAAGCCCGAGACGTGGGACTCGGTCATCGCGGTGAACATCGCGGCGCAGCTGCGCATCAACGAGACGCTCCTCGCCTCACCGGCGTTCGTCGACCAGCCACGCATCGTGTCGCTCGCCTCGACGAGCGGCATCGCCGGCAACCGCGGCCAGACGAACTACGCCGCGTCCAAGGGCGGGGTCATCGGCATGGTCCGAGCGACAGGGCCGCTCATGGCGGCGACCGGCGGCGTCGCGAACGCCGTCGCACCCGGCTTCATCGAGACCGAGATGACCGCGAGGATCCCTTTCGCGACGCGCGAGGTGGCTCGCCGGCTCAACTCCCTCCAGCAGGCCGGCCTGCCGGTCGACGTCGCCGAGGCCGTCGCGTTCCTCGCCTCCCCGGCCGCCGGCGGGATCAACGGGACCGTGCTGCGCGTCTGCGGCCAGAACCTCGTGGGGGCCTGAACCGTGACGGACACGAGCGCCTCCCACCAGCACGGCGACCGGCCCGCGCACGTCAAGACGCTCCCCGAGGTCCCCGGCCTCGGTGGGCTCTACGCGCGCGCGGTCGCGCCGCGCCCGGCGCGACTCCTCGCGAAGGTTCCCGGGCTGGGCGGGCGCCCGGCTCCCGGAACGGGCGAGGGCTCCGCATCCGGCACGAGCATCGTCCTGCCCGACGTGACCTACCGCGTGGCCGACGTCGTCGCCGACCCGGACCACCTGCTCGCCTACCAGCGGCTCCTCGGCGAGCCCGCAGACGACCAGCTGCCCGCAGGCTTCGTGCACGTCCTCGCGTTCCCCGTCGCGATGGCGCTCATGGTGCGCGCCGACTTCCCGCTGCCCGTCGCCGGGATGGTGCACCTCGCCAACGCCGTGCGCGTCGAGCGCCCGATCCTCGCCGAGGAGCACCTCGAGGTCCAGGCGTGGGCCGAGAACGTGCAGCCGCACCGCAAGGGCACACAGGTGGACCTCGTCACCGAGGTCTCCGCACTCTCCGGGGCCGGCGACGCGCGCGAGGTCGTGTGGCGCGGTGTGTCGACGTACCTCGCGAAGGGGGCCGGGAACGTTCCGGTCGTCGAGCCTGGGGCTGCGAGCGCTGCCGGCGGGGATGGCGGCCGGGAGGGCGAGGGCCCGACGGCCGAGCGCTTCCCGACAGGACAGTGGCAGCTCGACGCGAGCACAGGTCGACGCTACGCGGCGGTCTCCGGTGACCGGAACCCCATCCACCTCTCGGCCCTCACGGCCAAGGCGTTCGGCTTCCCGAAGGCGATCGCGCACGGCATGTACACGGCGGCGCGGGCGCTCGCGGAGAGCGGCGCAGGGCGCAGCGGGGCGTTCGAGTGGACGGTCGAGTTCGCCAAGCCGGTGCTGCTGCCGGGGAAGGTCGCGGTGGCGATCACGCGGGACGCGGGGGGACCCGGCGGATACGAGTACGTCGCCTGGAACCACCGCAGCGGCAAGGAACACTTCACAGGGACGGTCACGCCGGGCTGAGATCGCGGATGCTCGCATCGGCCAGGCCGCTCGGGCGCATGTGAGCTGGCGCGGTGGGCCACGATCCTGCCGGTCGCCGCATCAGCACCTGCTGTGGAGCCACTCGCTCTCCGACGTCGCCAGATCACCGGCGACGCTCGCGCCGGGGCCCTCGATGCTCGGAGCGAGCTTTCCGTCGTAGGTGTTCCCGAGCCGGTCCTGGAACATGCCGGTCGTCACGGTGAGCCCGGCGCCGTCGGACAGCTCCGTGTACGTGTTGCCGCTCGTGAACCCACGGGTCCAGGAGCCGAAGGTCCGTGCCGTCGGCTCTCCGTAGAACGCGACGACGACCGCCTCGCCGGCGCTCGCCGTCATGGTGCTGTGACGGACCGCGACCGACGGGGTGTGGATCGTGACCGGACTCCCGGTTCCGCCCGCGAGCACGTCCCCGTCGGACAGGACCGTGCTGCCATCGACCACGAGCTCGCGCACGGTGCCGTCCGGCTCCTCCAGACCCAGCACCACGCCGTCTGAGAGCAACGGCGACGCTGCCGCGATCATCGCGTGGGCGTTCCCGCCGACGTTGAGGGAGACATCGACGACCCACCCGCACACGTCCGCGTCGGCCAAGGGCCGGATCGCGTCCAGGCTCGCGTCGACGTACTCCTCCACCATCGCCGGGTCGTCGATCGGGAACGACGGAAGGGTGAGGACGGCGACATCGCCGTCTCGCTCCACGCTCGGCAGCTCAGGACCGTCAGCACCCAGAGCGTCCGCTTCCCACGAACGCACCTCGTCGGGTGTGCGGAACGTGCTGTGCGGCCCACCCGCGACGGTCGCCAGATCGTCGAGCAGCACATGGACGTCGTCGAGCGGGGTCTCGGCCGTCACGCGCGCGACCGCGTCCGCTCTCGCGGCCGCCCAGTCGTCCGAACCTGCACGGATGCCGTCGTCCAGGAGCCCGAGCGCCTCGGCGAGATACACCGGCGCCGTGACCACGGTGGAGCCGGTTGGCGTGCTCACCGGCGTCGGGGCATCCGGCGCGCAGGCAGTGAGGACGGGAGCGGCCGCACAGAGGACGACGGCCAGTGCGCGTGTGGCGGTGACCTGCCAACCCATAGCTCCCCCTCCGCGCCGCGACCTGTCTGACGAGACTCTCACGTCGCCCCCTCAGGATCAGACCTGGGTACGCTCGCGCCATGACTGCACCACGTCGGATCCGGTGGGGCTGGCTCGCCGTCGCGCTCGTCGCCGCCGCGGTGACGCTGTTCCTCCTGCTCGGCGTGCGGGTCGGGACGTGCGTCGACTCCGTCGCCGGCTACAGCGAGTGCACGTCGGGCCCGGTCGGCGGGATGCCGGGCGCGGTGGGGACGGCCGGCATCGGGCTCGGCGTCGTCGGCCTCAGCGCACGACGGGCGTTCCGGCGCTGACGTCGGCGGTCGCGGGAGCCGGTCTCCCGTCCGAGCGTGCCGGTGGCCCGTCCGAGCCGCGGACCGCGCGTGCCGCCGCCACCGCTGCCGCTCGCCCGGACCGCGTCGCGCCGATCGTCGACGCCCCAGCGCCGTAGCCAGCGAGGAAGACACGACCGTCGCGCGGCACGTGCACGCCGTCGGTCGCGATCGCCCCGCCGTGCTCGCGCAGACGCAGCGGCGAGAGATGGTCGACGGCCGGGCGGAAGCCGGTCGCCCAGAGGATCGTGTCGGCGCGCACCTCGGTCTCGCCGTCGGGCGCCTCCGGGTCGGGGAAGGCGACCCCGTGCTCGGTGAGGCGCGTGAACATGCCGCGCGAGACGAGCACACCGTCGTCGATGCCCTGCTGGTACTCCGGCGTCAGCGGGAGACCGGTCGCGCCGACGACGCTCAGCGTGGGCAGCCCGGCAGCGGTCCGCTCGCGGACGCGACGCTCGACGTCGATCCCCCACTCGCGGTCGAAGTCACGCGCGGCGAACACCGGCGGGCGGCGCGTGGCCCACGTCGTCGTCGCGACCTCGGCGAGCGGCAGGAGGAACTGCACCGCGGAAGCGCCGCCGCCGACGACCACGACGTGCTGGCCGCGGAACTCCTCGACCGACCAGAAGTCGTGCGTGTGGAGCTGGCGGCCCCGGAAGCGATCACGGCCCGGAAAGTGCGGCCAGTAGGGACGGGTCCAGGTGCCGGTCGCGCTGATGATCGTCCGGGTGCGCCAGGTCCTCGGCGCCGCGAGCGGGCCTTCGGTCCCGGTGATCACGAGCGGTGCCCCGGGGTCGTCGGTCTCCGACCGGACGGCGCTCACTGTCACCGGCCGGTGCACCGGGAGCCCGAAGGCCTCCTCGTACGTGCCGTAGTAGCGGGCGACCGCCTCGGAGGCGGGCTCGGTCGGGTCCGGCGGACCGATCGGGAGACCCGGCAGGTCGTGGATCCCGTGCGCTGCTCCGAGGGTCAGCGACGGCCAGCGGTGACGCCACGCTCCCCCGGGCCCTTCGTTGGAGTCGAGCACGACGACGTCCCGCTCCGGATCGAGACCGAGCCGCACCAGGTGGTAGGCAGCGGCGAGCCCGGCCTGCCCGGCTCCGATCACCACGACGTCCAGCACTCCGCACCTCGTCCTCTTGCCATCCCGCGATCAGTTGAAGACTCAACTACCACTCCAACTCCCGTCGCCCCCACGCCATTCCCGAGACCGAACCCGAGCCCCTCACTGAGCCACCGCCAAGCCGCCGCCGAGCCGCCGCCGAGGCGTCCCCGACGGGGCGTGCTCTTGTGGACGGGGCGTGCTGTTGAGTGGACGTTCCGTCCACAAG
>NZ_JBDYKL010000029.1:0-60161 GCF_040012415.1 Sanguibacter sp. 25GB23B1 | reverse complement strand
CCCCCCCCCCCCCCCCCCCCCCCCCCCCCCACCTTGTGCTACTCGGCTGGGCTGACCTGGATGTATCGCTGAGGATCCACCCCGAAGGACTCGCTGACGAGCCCTGCGTCGGTGACGACGTCGTGCACCACCTTGCGCTCGAAAGCGTTCAGCGGCTCGAGCGAGATCTTCTCGCCCGTGCTCTTGACCTTCTCGATGACGGTGTTCGCGAGTGCAGTGAGCTCGATCCGGCGTCCGGCACGGTACCCGGCGATGTCGAGCATGAGTCTGCTCCGCTCCCCCGTCCGCGTCTGGACGGCAAGCCGTGTGAGCTCCTGGAGCGCCTCGAGAACCTCGCCGTTGCGGCCGACAAGGTGACGGAGGGACTCCTGGTCGTCTGCGACGACCTCGAGTGCAGCCCGCCCGTGGTCGACGTCGATGTCGATGTCGCCGTCGAGGTCGGCGATGTCCAGCAGCTCTTCGAGGTAGTCAGCAGCAACCTCGCCCTCTTCTTCGAGCAGCGATGTCTTGGTGCGTCCCTCTGGCTCCGTAGCCGGTGAGTCCGTCGAAGCAGTCACGTACCTCTCCCTTCAAGAAGTGAAACTCGGCCCCGTGCACCGGGGAAGTCCTAGCGCTTGGTGCGCTTGCTCTTCGACTTGCCCGGAGTCGTGACTCCCGGCGTACCGGTGCCGGCCGCAGAGCTGCTGCCCGGCGCCTTGTTCGGACCTCCGGCCTTCGGTCCCTTCGGAGCCTTGCTTCCTGCGGCGGACGACGGGTTCGGGGTCTTGGCCGGCGTCGGTGCGGGAGCGGGGGTGGAGTCCGGGCTCGTGCCGGAAGGCGCCGCGGGGTTCGCTCCTGCGGGGCGGCCCTTCTGCCGATCCTTGCGCTTCGGCTGCTGGCGCTGGCCACGAGGCTGCTCGATCACCGTGGGCTTGGTCTCTTCGATGACGATGCCCTTGCGCGCGGCCTTGCGCGCCTTGCGTTCGTTGAGGAGGCGTTCAGCCTCTGACCCGGGCGCCGGCATCTTGCGGATGGTGTAGAACTGCTGGCCCATGGACCAGAGGTTGGTCGTCGTCCAGTAGATGAGGACACCGATGGGGAAGTTCACGCCGGAGACTCCCATGATCACGGGAAGCATGTAGAGCATGATCTTCTGCGTCTGCATCATCGGGCCCTCGAGGGCCGCCTGAGGCATGTTCTTCATCGTCAGCTGACGCTGGGTGAGGAACTGCGTCGCCGCCATGGCGACGATGAGGACCCCCGCGACGATCTTCGTGTTGAGGTCCGTCGGCTCGTGCAGGAACGTCGACGAGAGAGGAGCCCCGAAGAGCGTCGAGTTCTCGGCCGCCTGTGCGACGGCCTGGTCGATCGGTCCGATGCCGTCGCGCGTTCCCTCGCTGATGCCACGCAGGCCGTTGAGCACCCGGAAGAGCGCAAAGAACACCGGTGCCTGCAGCAGGACCGGCAGGCACGAGGCGAAGGGGTTCGTGCCGTGCTTCTTGTACAGAGCCATCGTCTCGCGGCTCATGGCCTCGCGCGACGCAGGGTCCTTCTTGTTCTTGTACTTCTTCTGGATCGCCTGGAGCTCGGGCTGGATCATCTGCATGCCGCGCGAGGCGTTGATCTGCTTGAAGAAGAGCGGGATCATCACGGTGCGGATGACGATGACGAGGCCGACGATGGAGAGGATCCACGCAGCACCGGAGCCGTCAGGCAGGCCGACGAGAGTGAACAGCTTGTGGCAGAGGTACATGATCCACGCCACCACCCACTCGATGGGGTAGAGGATCTTCATGAAATCCATTACTGCAGCTCCTCGCGCACAAGCATCTTGCTGTGAACCACCGGAGAAGTTCTCCGACGGGGGGACTAGTGGGTCGAGCTCCGCCGTGGGGTCGGCTCAGGCACGTCGTCGACTCCCCCGGGGTTCCACGGGTTGCACCTGATCAACCGACGAGCGGCCAACCAAGTTCCCTTGATCGCCCCGTGCTTCTCGACAGCCGTGATCGCATAGCTGGAGCAGGACGGGTAGAACCGGCACCGAGGCCCCAAGAGGGGTGACACGAACCGTTGGTACACGCGAGCCGCACCGACGAGCACCCACGCCACGGGGCCACGGCTCCGCCCCGGTCCACCGGCCGCCGCTGGGACGGGCTCGTGAGCCGACCCGCTGCTCATCGCGTCGACCGCTGGTCGCCGCGACGGCGGAGTCCCCGCTGCAGGCAGGACAGGTAGTCCGCCTCGAGCTGCGCGAAGTCGGCGGTAGCCGCGGCAGGCAGCGACCTGACCACGACGCGCGAGTCCGCGGGCACCTCAGCAAGATGGCCTGCGACGATGGCGCGCATCCGGCGCTTGACCTTGTTCCGGACGACGGCGTTGCCAACTGCTTTGGATACAACAAAACCGACCAACGGCACGTTCACGTCGTCGTCAGACTCCACGAGGTGAAAGACCATGGTCGATTTTCCTGTGCGCACGCCCTTGCGCACCGCCCGGTCGAAGTCGCCGGGACGGCGCATGCGATGCGCCGCGGGAAGCACCGAGCTCAGGCAGAGAGCTCGGTACGACCCTTACGGCGGCGAGCTGCGAGGATCGCGCGACCGGCACGGGTCCGCATCCGCAGTCGGAAACCGTGGGTCTTCGCACGACGCCGGTTGTTCGGCTGGAAGGTCCGCTTAGTCACGAGGTGCTCCAAAAACGTTGAGGAAGCGCGTCCTCGATGGACGCGCGCGTCGCCACTCCTGTTCGGGGCACAGAAGGCATGCAGAAGCGAGGGGAATGGCTGTAAAACGGTACGTTGCGAAGGGGGCGTGGGTCAAACTGGGGTCTGGACCGTCTTCCGCTGGATCCTCGACTGCCCCGAGCGTCGTCCCCATGCTGTGGACAAGAGGCCGGGAGCACTGTGCGGCGACGCTCTGCCGCACGACCACACGGAACGCTGTCGACCGCCCGCTGGGTGCCCCGTGAGTGCGTCGTGGCGGTTGCGCCTGCACCACGGTCGTGGACCCACAGGCTGTGGAAAACTATGTGGATGACCGACGTGCGTGGGAGACTGCACAACCGGTCGACGGCTGATGAGGAACCCTCGCGGATGCTCCCAGCAGCTCATCTCGCGTCCTACCGTCCGAGCAACTTCACCCACAGGAAGTACACGTGGCACACCAAGACGACAACATCGGTGCGATCTGGAAGCAAGCCATCGCAGAGCTCGAGGCGAGCCCGGACATCACTCCGCGACAGCTGGCCTTCGTCAAGCTCGCCAAACCCCTCGGGCTCTTCGACGGGACGGTCATCATCGCGGTCGCGAACGACCACACCCGCGACTACCTCGAGACGCGGGTCCGCGCCGAGGTCGTCCAGGCCCTCTCGAACGCGCTCGGTCGCGACGCCCGCTTCGCGATCACGGTGGACCCCGAGCTGGGCTTCGACCAGGAGTCCGCGATCTCTGCCGTCGTGACGCAACCGCCGTCGGAGCCCGTGGACTTCACCGCGCGGATCGAGTCGCCGGAGCACACCGAGATGTCCCGCCGACGCGCGTCGCTCAGCGCGAGCTCGTCGAGCTCCTCCTCGAAGAGCGCGATCGAGCCGGCGCACCTCAACCCCAAGTACCTCTTCGAGACCTTCGTCATCGGATCGTCCAACAGGTTCGCGCACGCGGCCGCGGTCGCCGTCGCAGAAGCACCTGCCAAGGCCTACAACCCGCTCTTCATCTACGGGGACTCCGGGCTCGGCAAGACGCACCTCCTGCACGCCATCGGTCACTACGCGTACAACCTCTACCCCGGGGTCCGTGTGAAGTACGTGAACTCCGAGGAGTTCACGAACGACTTCATCAACTCGATCCGTGACGACAAGGCAGGCGGCTTCCAGCGCCGGTACCGCGAAGTCGACTTCCTCCTCATCGACGACATCCAGTTCCTGCAGGGCAAGGAGCAGACGATGGAGGAGTTCTTCCACACCTTCAACACTCTGCACAATGCGAACAAGCAGGTCGTCATCACGTCCGACCTTCCGCCCAAGCAGCTCAACGGGTTCGAGGACCGCCTGCGCTCGCGCTTCGAGTGGGGCCTCATCACGGACGTCCAGCCGCCCGACCTCGAGACGCGCATCGCGATCCTCCGCAAGAAGGCGGGTGGCGAGCGGCTCGCGGCGCCCGACGACGTGCTGTCGTACATCGCGTCGAAGATCTCGTCGAACATCCGCGAGCTCGAGGGTGCCCTCATCCGCGTGACGGCCTTCGCCAACCTCAACCGCCAGCAGGTCGACCTGGCCCTCGCGGAGATCGTCCTCAAGGACCTCATCACCGACGACGACGCATCGCAGATCACCGCCGGCAGCGTCATCGCCCAGACGTCCGCGTACTTCGGCCTGACGATCGACGACCTGTGCGGCAGCTCTCGCTCCCGTGTCCTCGTGACCGCGCGTCAGATCGCGATGTACCTGTGCCGCGAGCTGACCGACCTCTCGTTGCCGAAGATCGGCCAGCAGTTCGGTGGCCGCGACCACACGACGGTCATGCACGCGAACAGGAAGATCACCGAGCAGATGGCGGAGCGACGATCGACCTTCAACCAGGTCACCGAGCTCACGAGCCGCATCAAGCAGCAGCACAGAGGGTGACGGCGGGTGGCGTGCAGGTGACCGGCCGGTAGCCACGAGGCAGCCATAGGACGAATATTCACACGTGTGGACAGTCCTGTGGACAGCGGTGGACGAAGCCCCCGATACCTGTGCACACAGGGGCAAGATCTGTGGACGTAGTCGTGCACAGATCTCGTCGTCCACACAGCGCCTAGTTCATCCACAGGTGAGCCCACCGGCCGCACACAGGCCAAAAGGGTCTTCCACCTGCACAAACAGTGGTTATCCACAGTATCCACAAGTGCTACTACTACGACTACAGATCTATCCAGGAGAAATCCACACGCCTTCATCAGGGCTCCGGGAATCTCGACCAGGCCGGTGTCACCGCAGGGTCGCCGCTGCTCCGGCACTCGCGTAGTGTTCAACCACGCTGCACCGTGGTGACGCCTGACAGGCGCCCGCCGCCTGGGGGTCATCGACCGACACGGCTCGTGCAGCGCCAGAACGGCTCGGACCACCTACGGTGATGTCGAGCAGAAGAGCAGATCGACGTGGAGCTCTGCCGCCGGCAGACCGAGAGGGGATGTGGGATGAAGTTCCGGGTTGAGCGTGACGTTCTTGCGGAAGCTGTGACCTGGACCGCTCGAACCCTCCCGACCCGTCCACCGGCTCCCGTGCTCGCCGGCGTGAAGATCGAGGCGACCAGCGACGGTGTCATCGGCCTGTCGAGCTTCGACTACGAGGTCTCGGCCCGGTCCGAGATCCCTGCCGAGGTCTCCGAGCCCGGTACCGTCCTCGTCTCCGGCCGCCTCCTCGCTGAGATCTCACGATCCCTCCCGGGCAAGCCCGTGGACTTCACCGTCGAGGGCAGCAAGGTCACCGTCGTCTGCGGTGCGAGCCGCTTCACGCTCCTGACCATGCCCGTCGAGGACTACCCGGCGCTGCCGACCATGCCGGACATCGCGGGGTCGGTCGCCGGGGACGAGCTCACGCACGCCGTCGCACAGGTCACCGTCGCTGCGAGCCGCGACGACACGCTGCCTCTGCTCACCGGCGTGCGCGTCGAGATCGAGGGCGAGCGGATCACGCTCCTCGCGACCGACCGCTACCGCCTCGCGCTCCGCGAGATGACCTGGAAGCCCGCGTCGCCCGACATCTCGACGGTCGCCCTCGTCCGTGCCCGCACGCTGTCCGACGTGGCAAAGTCGCTCGGCGGTTCCGGGAGCGTCAACGTCGCGCTCTCGACGGGAGCCGGTGTCGACCTCATCGGCTTCGAGGCCGGCGGTCGGCACACGACCTCGCTCCTCGTCGACGGTGACTACCCCCACGTCCGTCGCCTCTTTCCCGACGAGACGCCCATCCACGCCGTCGTCTCGACGCAGTCGCTCATCGACGCGTCGAAGCGCGTCGCTCTCGTCGCGGAGCGCAACACCCCCATCCGCCTGAGCTTCAGCGAGGGACAGGTCGTCCTCGACGCGGGCCAGGGCGACGACGCCCAGGCGTCCGAGGCTCTCGAGGCCGTCCTCGTCGGTGAAGACATCTCGGTGGCGTTCAACCCGCAGTTCCTGCTCGACGGGCTCGGCGCCCTCGGTACGGACTTCACGCGTCTGAGCTTCACGCACCCCAACAAGCCTGTGGAGTTCACGGGCCAGAGCACGCTCGAGGGCGAAGACAGCTCGCACTACCGGTACCTCCTGGTGCCGATCCGTTTCGCCAACTGACACCGACGAGGGGAAGCACCGTGCGCATCGGTCTGGTGGGTCTCGGCAAGATGGGTGCGAACATGCGCACCCGGCTCCGCGCGCACGACGTGGAGGTCGTGGGCTTCGACAGGAACCCCGACGTCTCCGACGTCGCGTCGCTCGACGAGCTCGTGGCGGCGCTGCCGGCTGGCGAGCGCTTCGTCTGGGTCATGGTCCCCGCGGGTGATCCCACCCGGGAGGTCCTGGCTCGCCTTGCCACGCTCCTCGCACCCGGTGACGTCGTCATCGAAGGTGGCAACACGCACTACGTCGAGGACGCCGATCGCGCAGCCGTCCTTGCCGAGCACAGCATCGGATATCTCGACGTCGGCGTCTCCGGTGGGGTGTGGGGTCTCGAGAACGGCTATGGGCTCATGGTCGGTGGCGATGCCGCGACGGTGGAGAGGGCGCTTCCCGTGTTCGACGCGCTGCGTCCCGAGGGTCCGCGCGAGGAGGGCTTCGTCCACGCCGGGGCAGTGGGTGCCGGGCACTACGCCAAGATGGTCCACAACGGTATCGAGTACGGCCTCATGCAGGCCTATGCGGAGGGCTACGAGCTCCTCGAGGCCAAGGACATCGTCACCGACGTTCCCGGGACGCTCAAGGCCTGGTCCCGCGGGACCGTCGTCCGGTCCTGGCTCCTCGACCTGCTCGTCAAGGCGCTCGAGGAGGACCCCGCACTCGCGGAGATCAGTGACTGGGTCGAGGACTCGGGCGAGGGGCGGTGGACCGTGGACGAGGCGATCGACTCGGCTGTCCCGCTCCCTGTCATCTCTGCCGCGCTCTTCGCACGGTTCTCTTCTCGTCAAGGAGCATCCCCGGCGATGAAGGCGGTGGCTGCGCTCCGCCACCAGTTCGGCGGGCACGACGTCCGTCCCGCGTCCCCGGGAGCCTGAGGCCCTCGATCGCGCACCTCTCCACCGTCGGGTGGTGGGTGAGCGATGTTCCACGTGAAACACGACCCACCCGGGTAGATCTGTAGGTCTGATGTTCGTCTCCCACCTCTCGTTGCTCGACTTCCGCTCGTACGCCCAGGTGGACGTCGAGTTCACGCCGGGTATCAACGCTCTCGTGGGGCCGAACGGTCAGGGCAAGACGAACCTCGTCGAGGCGATCGGCTACGTCGCGACCCTCGGCAGCCACCGTGTCGCCTCCGACGCGGCCCTCGTCCGGGCAGGTGCGTCGCGGGCGATGGTGAGGTCACGGATCGTGCGCGGGGACCGTGCCAGCGTCGTGGAGATCGAGATCACCCCGGGCAAGGCGAACCGGGCACGTCTCAACCGATCACCGGTCCAGCGGCCGCGCGACGTGCTCGGCATCGCACGGACGGTGCTCTTCGCACCCGAGGACCTCGTCCTCGTCAAGGGCGACCCGGACGCCCGGCGCCGGTATCTCGACGAGCTCACCGTGCTCCTGGTGCCGCGCATGGCCGGGACCCTGGCCGACTACGACCGCGTCCTGCGACAGCGCAGCGCTCTCCTCAAGTCCGCAGGAGCGGCACGGCGTGCGGCGTCTGCGCCCGACCTGCGGACGCTCGACGTGTGGGACGCCAAGCTGGCACAGGTCGGTGCTCAGATCATCGTCCTGCGAGAGAGCCTCGTCGCTGCACTGCGACCCCATGTCGCGACGGCGTACGAGCAGGTGAGCTCAGGTCAGGGGCACGCGGAGGTCTCCTACAAGTCGTCGCTCGAGGCAGCAGAAGCGCAGGGCGACGGGATCCCTGCCCCGGCGGACGAGAGTGTCGCACCGATCGCTGGAGGGACCCTGCTCTCGCGGTCGCACGAGCTCGTCGAGGCGCGCATGATCGAGGCCATGGGCAGGCTCAGGGCGAAGGAGATCGAGCGCGGGGTGTGCCTCGTCGGTCCGCACCGCGACGACCTCGTCCTCACGCTCGGCGGGCTGCCTGCGAAGGGCTACGCGAGCCACGGAGAGTCGTGGTCCTTCGCGCTCGCCCTGCGGCTCGCGTCCTACCGGCTCCTCACCGACGGTCCGGACGTGCCGGTGGGCGCGAGCCAGGACGACGCCTTCTGGTTCGCCGAGTCGGGCCCCGACACCGAGCCGGTGCTCATCCTCGACGACGTGTTCGCCGAGCTCGACAACCGACGGCGCGCACGCCTCGCCGACCTCGTCGCCGGCGCAGGACAGGTGCTCATCACCGCCGCCGTCCTCGAGGACATCCCCGAACAGCTCGTGGGTTCGCGCCTCGACGTCATGGGCGGCGAGGTCACCCGTGTCGACTGACCCGTCTCGACGGTCCGGACCCGACGAAGCCCGTGGGGACGACGCCGCGGCGTCCCGTGCCGGCGCTGCCGAGCAGTCGCACGGGTCCGGTGACGGCGAAGGCACAGCCACCGGCGACCGCGCGGAGGCACCCTCCACCGACTCGAGCTCGCGTCCGACCGAGGGCGTCCCTGTGGGCGAGCTCGTCAGCCTCACTCCCCCGGGAGACGTCGCACGGCAGGCGCTCAACCGGGCTCGCGCCGCAGCCCGGGCGAAGGGGCTCTACCCGGGCGCCCAGAGCCGACGCATCCTCGCCGAACCACGCCGCAGCGGTCCGGGCAAGGACGGGCGCGACCCGAAGCTCTTCGCCGAGACTCTCGCAGCGCTCCTCCAGCAGCGTGGCTGGGTCCAGGAGGTCTCCGTCGGCGGGGTCATCGGTCGGTGGCGCGAGGTCGTCGGGAACGACGTGGCCGACCACTGCACGCCGGAGACGTTCGAGGACGACGTCCTCGTCGTGCGTGCGGACTCGACGGCCTGGGCGACGCAGATCCGGCTCCTCGTGCCCCGGCTGCTCGAGCTCATGGCGAAGGAGGTCGGGCAGGACGTCGTGCGGACGATCACCGTCCTCGGCCCGGTGGGTCCGGGCTTCGGGCGGGGGCCACGCTCGGTGCGGGGACGCGGTGCGAGAGACACCTACGGGTGACACCGCGGTGCGTCGTCCGGACCTCGTCGGGGTCCGGACGGACCGATCTGACGGGAAGGCGGGAGAACGTCCTGCTCACCTGTGCGTGAACCTGTGGAAATCTCGTGTGAATCCCCGAGTTTCCGCTACTTTCCGGTAGACTTGAGCAGTCATTCCGGGCGCTCTTCGCGGTCGGGAAATGAGCAGCCCACCAGCTGCCGCCCAGGCCCCGATTCATCGTCCCCTGTGCTGGCCCCGGTGCGCTGCAGGAGGACTAGGAGCACCACCCGCCGTGGCAGAACTGAACAACGACGCCATTCCTGAGTCGATCGCACACATCGGCGACACGAATGACGGAAGTTACGACGCCAGCGACATCACAGTCCTCGAAGGTCTCGAAGCGGTTCGCAAGCGCCCCGGCATGTACATCGGGTCGACCGGTGAGCGCGGCCTCCACCACCTGGTGTACGAGGTTGTGGATAACTCTGTGGACGAGGCTCTCGCCGGCCACTGCGACCACATCGAGGTGACGCTCCAGGCCGACGGCGGCGTCAAGGTCGTCGACAACGGTCGCGGCATCCCTGTCGCGATCCACCCGACCGAGGGCCGCCCGACGGTCGAGGTCGTCATGACGATCCTCCACGCGGGCGGGAAGTTCGGCGGCTCGGGCTACGCGGTCTCCGGTGGTCTCCACGGCGTCGGCATCTCCGTCGTCAACGCCCTCTCGTACAAGGTCGAGACCGAGGTGCGGCGCGACGGTTTCACGTGGAACCAGTCCTTCCACGACGGCGGCAAGCCGTTCGGCCCCCTCCGCAAGGGCGAGGCGACGGACGAGACGGGCACCACCCAGACCTTCTGGGCCGACCCGGCGATCTTCGAGACGACGGTCTACGACTTCGAGACCCTCCGCGCACGGTTCCAGCAGATGGCGTTCCTCAACAAGGGTCTGCAGATCACGCTCACCGACGAGCGCCCCGAGCACGGCGGGACCGACGACGAGGTCACCGGCGACGGTGCCACGCCGGCCGAGTTCCGTGCCGTGACGTACAAGTACGACCAGGGCCTGCTCGACTACGTCGCGCACCTCAACTCGGCGAAGAAGGTCGAGGTGGTCCACCCGGAGATCATCGCGTTCGAGTCCGAGGACACGGTGCGCCGGATCTCCCTCGAGGTCGCGATGCAGTGGACGAACGCCTACTCGGAGTCGGTCCACACGTACGCCAACACGATCTCCACCACCGAGGGCGGGACGCACGAGGAAGGCTTCCGCGCCGCGATGACCGGACTCATCAACCGGTACGCCCGCACGAAGGGCATCATCAAGGAGAAGGACGAGAACCTCACGGGCGACGACATCCGCGAGGGCCTCACGGCCGTCATCTCCATCAAGCTCGGCGAACCGCAGTTCGAGGGTCAGACGAAGACGAAGCTCGGCAACACCGAGGCCAAGACGTTCGTCCAGTCGGTCGTCAACGAGCGACTGGGCGACTGGCTCGACTCCCACCCGATCGAGGCCAAGGACATCATCCGCAAGGCGATCCAGGCATCACAGGCTCGCCTCGCCGCTCGCAAGGCGCGCGAAGCCACCCGGCGCAAGGGTCTCCTCGAGTCCGGTGGCATGCCGGGCAAGCTCCGCGACTGCCAGTCGAACAAGCCGCAGGAGTGCGAGGTCTACGTCGTCGAGGGCGACTCAGCCGGCGGCTCGGCCGTGCGTGGCCGCAACCCACGCACGCAGGCGATCCTGCCGATCCGCGGGAAGATCCTCAACGTCGAGCGCGCACGTCTCGACCGGGCGCTGGGCAACCAGGAGGTCCAGGCGCTCATCACGGCGTTCGGCACGGGCATCGGTGAAGACTTCGACATCGCGAAGCTCCGCTATCACAAGATCGTGCTCATGGCCGATGCCGACGTCGACGGTCAGCACATCTCCACCCTGCTCCTCACTCTCCTGTTCCGCTACATGCGCCCGCTCATCGAGCACGGCATGGTCTATCTCGCGCAGCCGCCGCTGTACCGCATCAAATGGTCCAACGCCGACCACGAGTATGTGTTCTCCGACCGCCAGCGCGACGAGCTGGTCGTCGCAGGCCAGGCCGCCGGGAAGCGGATCCCCAAGGACAACGGGATCCAGCGCTACAAGGGTCTCGGAGAGATGGACTACTCGGAGCTGTGGGACACCACCATGGACCCCGAGAACCGCACCCTCCTCCAGGTCACGCTCGACGACGCCGCAGCGGCCGACGAGACCTTCTCCATCCTCATGGGCGAGGACGTGGAGTCACGACGCAACTTCATCCAACGCAACGCCAAGGACGTGAGGTTCCTGGACATCTGACGGCCGGCGGAGCGAGACCGCTCCCCCGCCCACGACCCGGGACCACCATGGCGAACGCGCCGGAAACGAACGAGGAAGACCTTGACTGACGACCTGACCCCCGAAGAGAACGCCCCCGAGCAGCCGGTCTGGACCGGCACGGCGATCGCGCACGGCAACATCGAGCGTGTCGACCTCCAGCTCGAGATGCAGCGTTCCTACCTCGACTACGCGATGAGCGTCATCGTGGGCCGAGCGCTGCCGGACGTGCGTGACGGGCTCAAGCCCGTGCACCGTCGCGTTCTCTACGCGATGTACGACGGCGGGTACCGCCCGGACCGTGCGTTCTCCAAGTGCAGCCGCGTGGTCGGCGACGTCATGGGCAAGTACCACCCGCACGGTGACACCGCGATCTACGACGCGCTCGTGCGCCTCGTCCAGGACTGGTCGATGCGCTACCCGCTCGCGGCAGGACAGGGGAACTTCGGCTCGCCCGGGAACGACCCGGCTGCTGCGCCGCGATATACCGAGACGCGCATGGCTCCCATCGCCATGGAGATGGTCCGGGACATCGACAAGGACACCGTCGACTTCCAGGACAACTACGACGGTCGCACGCAGGAGCCGTCCGTCCTGCCGTCGCGGTTCCCGAACCTGCTGGTCAACGGCTCGTCCGGCATCGCGGTCGGCATGGCGACGAACATCCCGCCGCACAACCTGCGCGAGGTCGCCGACGGGGTGCGCTGGTACCTCGACAACCCCGACGCGACCCGTGAGGAACTGCTCGAGGCTCTCATCCAGCGGATCAAGGGTCCAGACTTCCCCACCGGTGCGACGATCCTCGGCCGCCGAGGCATCGAGGACGCCTACCGGACCGGTCGCGGCTCGATCGCCCAGCGTGCCGTGGTCAACGTCGAGGAGATCCAGAACCGGATCTGCCTCGTCATCACCGAGCTTCCCTACCAGGTCAACCCGGACAGCCTCGCGCTGAAGATCGCGGACCTCGTCAAGGAGGGCCGCATGCAAGGGATCGCGGACATCCGCGACGAGACCTCCGGACGGACCGGCCAGCGTCTCGTCGTCGTGCTCAAGCGCGACGCCGTCGCGAAGGTCGTCCTCAACAACCTCTACAAGCACACGCAGCTGCAGGACAACTTCAGCGCGAACATGCTCGCTCTCGTCGACGGCGTGCCGCGGACACTGAGCATCGACGCGTTCGTCCGGCACTGGACGGTCCACCAGCTCGAGGTCATCGTGCGCCGCACGGCGTACCTCCTGCGCGAGGCCGAGTCGAAGATCCACATCTTCCGCGGGTACCTCAAGGCTCTCGACGCCCTCGACGAGGTCATCGCGCTCATCCGCCGCTCCCCCGACGCCGACCGCGCCCGCAGCGGCCTCATGGAGCTGCTCGAGATCGACGAGCTCCAGGCCACCGCGATCCTCAACATGCAGCTGCGCCGCCTCGCGGCACTGCAGCGCCAGGAGATCATCGAGGAGCACGACAAGCTCGAGCGCGAGATCCTCGAGTACCAGGACATCCTCGCGAAGCCCGACCGCCAGCGCGGGATCGTGCGTGACGAGCTCGACGAGATCGTCGCGAAGTACGGTGACGAGCGACGCACGACGATCGTCCCGTTCGACGGCGAGGTCTCCATGGAGGACCTCATCGCCGAGGAGGAGGTCGTCGTGACGATCACGCGCGGCGGCTACGTCAAGCGCACGCGCAGCGACAGCTACCGGGCGCAGAAGCGCGGCGGCAAGGGCGTCCGCGGAGCGCAGCTGCGCGAGGACGACATCGTCGACCACTTCTTCGTCACGACGACGCACCAGTGGCTCCTGTTCTTCACGAACCTCGGCCGCGTCTATCGTGCCAAGGCCTATGAGCTGCCAGAAGGCGGTCGGGACGCCAAGGGGCAGCACGTCGCGAACCTCCTCGCGTTCCAGCCCGGCGAGAAGATCGCGCAGGTGCTCGACCTCCGGACGTACGACGCCGCGGAGTACCTCGTCCTCGCGACGCGGCGCGGCCTCGTGAAGAAGACGCGCCTCTCGGAGTACGACTCCAACCGCAGCGGCGGCGTCATCGCCATCAACCTGCGCGAGGACGACGAAGGTGTGTCCGACGAGCTCGTCTCCGCGTGCCTCGTCGACGCGACGGACGACCTCATCCTCGTCTCGCGCAAGGGCCAGTCGATCCGCTTCACCGCGAGCGACGAGGCGATGCGTCCGCTCGGCCGCGCGACCTCGGGCGTCACGGGAATGAAGTTCCGCCCCGAGGACGAGCTGCTCGCCATGGACGTCGTGCGCGACGACGCCGACCTCTTCGTCGTGACGGAGGGTGGTTTCGCGAAGCGCACGCTCATCAGCGAGTACCGCGTCCAGGGCCGAGGAGGGCTCGGGATCAAGGTCGCGAACCTCGTCGAGGCCCGCGGAGACCTCGTCGGGGCCCTCGTCACGGACGAGGACGACGAGGTGCTCGTCATCATGGAGCGCGGGAAGATCGTGCGCTCTGCGGTGAGCGGCGTCAACCAGACCGGACGCAACACCCAGGGCGTGACCTTCGCCAAGCCGGACAAGAATGACCGGATCATCGCCGTGGCGCGTAACGTTGAGCGTAATCTCGGTGACGATCTTGAGATGTCCGAGCTCGGGACGGAGGCCGACCCCGGCGTACAGACCGAGACCGAGATCGACACTGACACCGCACAGTCCGAGGAGAACGCATGACCCGCGACACCACGGAGCAGCCCGCCGTCCGGCCGGGATCCGGCGCGAAGAGCCCGGCGAAGAAGCCTGCTGGGCCGCCGAGCGTCTCCCCCGTCCCGCGTCCGACGTCGGGGGGCGCGCACGACGTGTCGACGCCCCCTGACGGCACACCGGCCGTCGCGCCGGCAGCCGGCGCCGGTACAGGGACGAGCAAGGGTGCGGGTGCGCCCCCGACGGTCAGCCCCACGCCGGCGCGCAAGGCCACGTCCGGTGCCCGTCCCGCGGAGAAGAAGCCTCCCGTCGGTCCACGGCGGGTCCGGCTCGCGGTCTCCCGTGTCGATCCGTGGTCGGTCATGAAGCTGTCGTTCCTGCTGTCGATCGCGATCGGCATCATGATCGTCGTCGCGTCGGTGGTCTTCTGGCTCGTCCTCGACGGTCTCCACGTCTTCACGGACGTCAACGACATGGTCGTCACCATCCTCGGCGAGGACACGACGCAGACGGACATCCTCCAGTACGTCGAGCTCCAACGATTCGTGTCGTTGTCGACGATCATCGCTGTGGTGGACGTGGTGCTCCTCACAGCCTTGTCGACGATCGGTGCATTCCTGTACAACGTGGTCGCAGCGCTCGTGGGCGGAGTTCACCTCACGCTCACGGACGAGTAACATCGGCCACTGCGCACGATCTGGTCTTGCACAGGCTCCACCGCTCGGTTTGGGCGGTGGACAGTCCGTGAGGTAAGGTCAAGCGCTGCATCAGCACAGGTCCTCGGACCCGTTGATGTGCAGGGGCCTTTAGCTCAGGCGGTTAGAGCGCTTCGCTGATAACGAAGAGGTCGGAGGTTCAAGTCCTCCAAGGCCCACTGCCGGAACCCATCGAGGGGGAACGTATGAAGAAGTTGTTGTTCGTGCTGTTCGCTTCGCTCGTCGGCTATGCCGTCTGGCGCAGGTTCACGGAAGATGACATCGAGCGTGACCTCTGGGCAGAAGTGACCGACTCTTTCGAGTGATCGGTCCGGTCCGGAACAGACGTCGGCGGCGTGCAGTGCACGCGGCCAACGGGGGGCCATGGCGCAATTGGTAGCGCACCTGCTTTGCAAGCAGGGGGTTAGGGGTTCGAGTCCCCTTGGCTCCACAGATCTGAAGCATGACACGGCGAGTGTCCCGTCCGACGACGGGCCGCTCGCCGTCTGCGTGTGGCGACCGTCCTCAGCCCGCGTCAGGGTCGCCCGCGGTGTCCTGACCCGCTGTCGCGGACACGGTGCCGAAGGACCGGAGCGTACGCAGCGCACGCAGCGTGACCCATCGGTCGGGCTGTCCTGCACGAGGGTAGGCGACGTGCGTCCGGCCGGGATACTGGGCAGAGCCTGTCCAGCGTCCGTCAGCTCGACGCCTGCTACGGACGATGTCCAGCGCGTCCTCGAGCCGCGGATCGTAGGCAGTGCCGGCGCTCCGGAGCACGTCGAGCCCGCGGAGCACGTCGAAGTGCCACCGGGGAGGGTGGTGCAGTCTCGTGAGCTCGGCACGGATCGGGGCGCCGTCGGACCGGCGCTGGTAGAGCCGCCGGTCGAGGAGTACCTCGGTCGCTGAGTCGATCGCGCGGCGTGCTTCCTCCGCCCGGTACCGACGGCCGCTGCGCAGGTACTCGGCGAGCCCGTCGATGACGCTCGTCGTCGAGTGGACGGAGGCGACGCGCGCGCCGGACCGGTTCGACCGGCAGTTGAAGCCTCCTCCAGGCATCTCCTCCTGGAGGACGAAGTCCACCACGCTGTCCACCGACGGTGCGTCCGCACCGAAGAAGCAGGCGTACGCGAGGAACATCCCGTTCATGCAGACGTCGGACACCTTGACGGAGTCGGCAGGGTTGATGCCGCCGTCGGTGCAGAGGTGCTCCTCGAGGGCTGAGGCGACAGCCCGGGTGCAGGCAGGATGATCCGCCGGTACGCCCAGGTCGCGGAGCTCGAGCAGCGCATAGTGCGTGCACGTCCACTTCGGTGCGTAGAAGCCGTCTCCCCATCCTCCGCTCGTGTGTGCGGCCAGGATCGTGGCCGCGTCACCCTGGTCCGCGACGCGCGATCGGAGGTCCGGTCGGTCGTCGTCCAGCAGGTCGCGACGGGTCTGGTACTGGACGGCCACGTCACCGTCGAGGAGCCACGCGACCACGTCATCGACGAGAGGGTCTCCTGGGGCGCCCATACGAGCAGCCTAGAGAAGAGCCTGCGGCCGCACCAGGTCTCGGGTCGGCCTAGACCGACCGGCGCTCGAGGATGACCTCCTCCCCTCCGTCCACCGCGCGCGATCCGACGGCGACGAAGCGGAAGCCGGAGATCGTCGCGAAGGATGCGGTGTTGGACCGGTTGATCGACGCACGGACCCGGGTCACGTCCGGGCAGGCCCGTGCTTCGTCGAGGAGTGCGGACACGACGGCGCGCCCGTAGCCGCGCCGCCGGTGGACGAGGTCGATGGAGTAGCCGATCTCGACCATGCCTTCTCGAGGCGGACCGTGGAAGCCCGCGTGGCCGACCACACGCCAGTCGGTCTCGTCGAGCACCGCGCACGCGAGCCAGCGCGACTGCTCGACCGGGTCGAGGTCGGCTGCGACGGCGAGCTGCCACGCCCACAGCGCGCGATCGTCGGCGAGGTAGCTCGAGATCGGGAGGCGCGAGGACCGTCCAGCACCTGCCCGGTCCCCCGCCGCGAGAGCCGTGATCGTGTCGATCCCGAGACGAACGAGAGTGATGGTCGGCGGCTGCCGGGACTCCACGGTGCCGTCGTGCGGGTGCGTCACCGGCCGATCCTCCCACCCGGACGTCCGTGGACGCACGAAGGCCCGGTCCAGACGGACCGGGCCTTCGGGTGCGTGCGTCGCTGAGCGCTACTTCGTGGTGTCGGTGTCACCGATCGCGGAGTCGGTGGCGTCACCGGCGTCGTCGACCTTGTGCTTCGCGGTCTCGGCAGCGCCGGGCACCGCGTCGGCGGCCGAAGCGAGGGCGTCCTCGACCACGGGTGCGGTCTCGTCGACCTTGTCCTTCGCCGCCGCGCGGGTCCGGGTCGTCGCCTTCTTCGCGGTGGCCTTGGCCTCCGAGAGCTTGTCGGTCACCTTCTCCGAGAGCTCCTCGACGGAGCCGGCGACCTTGCCGGACACCTCACGGCTCTTCGCGACGGCCGCACCAGCTGCCTCGCCTACGGCCTCGGCGGCATCGCCGACGGCGACCTTCGCGTCATCCACGACCTCGTCGAACGAGTGCGCGTCGACCTTCTCCCAGGGCTCGGCCCACGGGTCGGTGGTCGGCTGCGACCGCTTCCAGAGCACGTACGCCCCACCGGCTGCGGCCACCCCGCCGACGATCCACCAGCCCTTGCCGGACTTCTTGCTGTGCTTCTCCGCGGCCTTCGCCGCCTCGGCGAGCTTGAGGGGGCCACGCTCCGAGGCGGCCGCGATGGAGTCGGCCAGGTGCGTCGCACCGGCGGAGGTCTTGCTCCCCGCGACGGCCACGCCGTGCACGGCTGCGTCGGCAGCCGACTCTGCCGCGGCGTTGAGCGCTGCGACGAACTTGGGCAGGAGGTCGTCGACGATCTTGTCGTGCGCGGAGTCGATGACGGGTGCGGCCTTCTCTGCGGCCTTCTCGACGCGAGGCGCGGTGGCCTTGAGCGTCTCGTTCCACGCCTGCTCGAACCGGGGGGTGACCCACTCGACGAAAGCCTCGACCTTCGGGGTGCTCCAGTCCTTCGCCTGGACCGCAGCCTCACGCGCCTGGCCTGCGAAGACCGTCGCGACGTCGCCCGCCTGGTGTGCACCGTCCGAGAGCGCTGCGACCACGTCGGACGCCTGTCCCTTGATCTTCTCGGAGTCGATCTTGTCGATCTTCCCGCTCGCGTTGCGGGCGAGCTTCTTGATTCCGTCAGACATACGTTCTCCCGTGGGGTAGAGGGGATGCACCTGCACCCACTCTGCCACTTGTGAGCACCGAACGCAGCAGAACACCACGTGGGGACAGCAGTGGTCTCGGGTGCATCCCGTGAAACAATGGACCCATGTTCGCAACCCTCCACACCACTGCTGGTGACATCCGTATCGAGCTCTTCCCCTTCCAGGCTCCGAAGACGGTCGAGAACTTCACCGGTCTCGCGTCGGGCACGAAGCCCTGGACGGACCCGAAGACCGGCGCCGAGCGCACCGACCCGTTCTACGACGACCTCATCTTCCACCGTGTGATCCCGGGCTTCATGATCCAGGGCGGCTGCCCGCTCGGCACCGGCACCGGTGACCCGGGCTACAAGTTCAACGACGAGATCCACCCCGAGCTGACGTTCTCCAAGCCGTACCTGCTCGCGATGGCCAACGCGGGAACGCGCCGGAACGCGATCACCGGCGAGGCCGAGGGCACCAACGGCTCGCAGTTCTTCATCTCCGTCGCGGCGACGCCGTGGCTCAACGGCAAGCACACCATCTTCGGTGAGGTCGCGGACGACGCCGGCCGTGCCGTGGTCGACGCCGTCGCTGCCGCAGCGACCCGCCCCGGCGACCGCCCTGTCGAGGACACCAAGATCACGTCCGTCACGATCGAGGACTGAACTCCCACCGATGACCGACGCCGCGAGCCAGCCGCCGGTCTGCCCGCGCCACCCTGACCGGATCAGCTATGTCCGGTGCCAGCGGTGCGGGCGACCAGCGTGCACCGAGTGCGTGGTCCAGGCCCCGGTCGGGGTCCAGTGCGTCGACTGCGTGCGCGAGGCACAGAGCACGGTGCGGCCCGCTCGCACCGTGCTCGGCGCTCCGGTCCGTGCCGGACAGCCCGTCGTCACCCTGAGCATCATCACCCTGTGTGCCGTGAGCTACCTGCTCCAGCTGACGCTCGAGTGGGAGGACTGGACGAGCAGGTGGGCGTTCGCGCCCGTGCTCGGCGACGTGGAGCCGTGGCGGTTCCTCACCTCGGCCTTCATGCACTCCCAGCAGCCGCTCCACATCCTCCTGAACATGTACGCCCTGTGGATCGTGGGCCCAGAGCTCGAGCGGATGCTCGGGCGGGCCCGGTTCGTCGGGCTCTACGTGCTCTCGGCCATCGGTGGCAGCGTCGCGGTGCTGCTCTTCTCCGACCCGACGACGGTGTCCTGGTTCACGGGGACCGTGGGGGCGTCGGGCGCGGTGTTCGGCCTGTTCGGTGCCATCCTCATCGTGCTGCGGCGCCTCGGCCGCGATGCCCGGGCGATCCTCGTGATCATCGGGCTCAACTTCGCGATCGGCTTCTTCGTGCCGAACATCTCGTGGCAGGGCCACCTCGGTGGTCTCGTGACCGGGACGCTGCTCGGAGCGCTCTACGCCTTCGCGCCACGGGCGCACCGACGAGCTGTGAGCATCGTCGGGACGAGCGTCGTCGCCGTGATCCTCGTGGCAGCGGCGATGCTGCGGTACGCATCGATCTAGGGAATGACATCCGTGTAGTTATCCACAGATGGGGATAACCTTGTGCACGCGTCGTACCGATGCAACGGCGGAATCCTGCGGATACCGGCCCTCATCCAGGCGTGTGCCGAGCTCGGCGACGCTACTTCCACCGGGTGGAGAGGCCGAACCCGACGAGGATGAGGGCGAAGCCCACGGCGATGTTCCACTGGCCGAGCGGCGGGATCGGCAGGCGCGCGCCACCGGACGTGAGGTAGAACGTCACGACCCAGAGGATGCCGACGATGAAGAGCGCGAGCATCGTCGGGACGAGCCAGCGCGGGTTCCCGACGGTCTGCGGCTTCTTCACCTTCACCTTGACCGGTTTCGCCGGCTGAGAGCCCTTGGCGGTCTTCCCGGGCTTCGGCGGGGTGGTCGGCGTGCTCGACTTCTTAGGAGCCACGGGCTCGGGCGTCAGCGGCTTGCCGGACGCGCTCGACGTCTGAGACTCTTCAGCCTTCTTGGACGGCTTCGATTCGGGCACGGCAACGGGCTCCTGTCGATGGGACGGCGACGTATTCTCGACTAGCCTAGTGGCAGCGTCGACGGACGTCAGACACCTCAGACGGTTGGGACCATGGCGCGACAGACGCACGGCAGGAGAGGCCCGGTCCGGGCAAGTCTCTCTGCTGCGCTCGTGCTCTTCCTCGCCGGCCTCATGTTCGTCGCGAACGCACGTCTCACGAGCGGTGAGGAAGCCCGGCACCCGGAGAACTTCGGCGAGCTCGTCGAGCAGGAGAGCGATCGTGGCGACGAGCTCTTCGCCGAGGTCGAGCAGCTCAGGGCGCAGGTCGAGGACCTCACCACCCTTGCCGACGAGCAGGTCCCCCGCGTGGCGCCGGAGATCGCCGCACGCTCAGGCGTCGTCACCGGCCTGGCGCCCGTCTCTGGGCCGGGACTGAGCGTCACGCTCCAGGACGCCCCCTCGAGCCGGATCCAGCCCGAGGGCATCACCCCGGACGACCTCGTCGTGCACCAGGAGGACCTCGAGGGCGTCATCAACGCCCTCTGGGCAGGCGGAGCCGAAGCGATGACCCTCGTGGGCCAACGCGTGACGACCCTCTCCGCCTTCCGGTGCGTCGGGAACGTCCTGTCTCTCCACGGCCGCGTGTACTCGCCGCCCTACGAGGTCAAGGCCATCGGGGACCCTGACGCGCTCATGGACGCTCTCGACGCCTCCGACAAGGTCGGTCTGTACCGCCAGTACGTCGAGTACGTCGGCCTCGGGTGGGAGGTCCAGACGTTCGACGCAGCGGACCTGCCCGCCTACGACGGAGCGCTCAACCTCCAGTTCGCGTCGGTCCCCGAAGGCACGGAGATCTACCGGTGAACCTTCGCACGGAGGGTCCTCGATGAGTCGCGCTCGCAGGACGAAGGCCAAGCCCCACATCGCCCTGCGGCTCACCGGTGTCGTGGGCGAGCTCATGATCACGCTCGGGATCCTCGTCGGGCTGTTCGTCACGTGGCAGCTGTGGTGGACCGACGTCCAGGCCGGTCGCGTCCAGGAGCAGGCGCTCGAAGGACTCGACTGGGCTGAGCCCGCCCCCACGCTCGTGAGCGTCGAGGACACCCCGGACGAGCCCCCGCCGGCCGTGGTCGCCCCTGCGCCCGGCGAGACCTTCGCGAGCATCCTCGTCCCGCGCTTCGGCAGCGACTACGAGGTGACGGTCGCCGAGGGGGTCGGGAAAAAGGACGTCCTGGACACCGGGGCGATCGGGCACTACCCCGAGACCGCCATGCCGGGCGCGCTCGGGAACTTCTCGCTCGCCGGTCACCGGACCACCTACGGCAAGCCGCTCAACCAGATCGCCGACCTGCAGGTCGGCGACCCGATCGTCGTCCGCACCCAGGACACCTGGTACGTCTACGAGGTCACCGAGTCGCTCATCGTCATGCCGAGTCAGATCGAGGTCATCGCCCCCGTTCCCGGGCTCGAGGACGGAGCGGCCCTACCCGAGC
Source organism: Sanguibacter sp. 25GB23B1 (assembly GCF_040012415.1). NCBI lineage: Bacteria > Bacillati > Actinomycetota > Actinomycetes > Micrococcales > Sanguibacteraceae > Sanguibacter > Sanguibacter sp. 25GB23B1. The sequence goes on along the minus strand of NZ_JBDYKL010000029.1, from coordinate 38,533 downwards.
TGACCGAGCGGTTCATCACCCTGACCAGCTGCCACCCCATGTTCTCCGCCCGCGAGAGGTACATCGTCCACGGCACGCTGACCTCCTGGATGCCGGTGTCCCAGGGCACACCGAGCGCTCTCGCTCCCGCAGCCGAAGGTGGACAATGATGTACGGACTCCTCTGGCGCCTGCTCCCCGGGCCCGCCTGGCTGCGGGTCATGATCCTGCTGGTGCTCGCCGTGGCCGTGGTGCTCGTGTGCTTCGAGTGGGTGTTCCCCGCCATCGCCGACTACATGCCTTTCAACGAACAGACTGTGGGTGAAGCCCGATGACCCGGATCCTCGTCGTCGACAACTACGACTCCTTCGTCTACACGATCGTCGGATATCTCAACCAGCTCGGGGCCGAGACCGAGGTGGTCCGCAACGACGCCGTCCCGAGCGCCGCCGAGCGGGCAGGATACGACGGTGTGCTCGTCTCCCCCGGTCCAGGCACCCCGGCCGAGGCCGGTGCGAGCCTCCAGGTCATCCGCGACTGCGGTGCGGACGCGGTGCCGATGCTCGGCGTGTGCCTGGGACACCAGGCGCTCGGGGAGGCGTTCGGTGCCACTGTCACGCACGCGCCCGAGCTCATGCACGGCAAGACGAGCGAGGTGGAGCACGAGGACCGCGGCGTCCTCGCCGGGCTCCCCCACCCGTTCACTGCGACCCGCTACCACTCGCTCGCCGTGGTGACCGGTACGGTCCCGACCGAGCTCGAGGTCACGGCCGAGGTCGCGACGACGCACGGGCGCATCGTCATGGGCCTCCAGCACCGTGAGCTGCCGCTCTACGGGGTGCAGTTCCACCCCGAGTCGGTCCTCACCCAGGGCGGGCACCGGCTCCTCGCCAACTGGCTCGAGGTGTGCGGCGCCGCCGACGCCGTCGTGCGGTCCGAGGGACTGGCCCCGCTCATCCGACGCTGACGCGTCCCCGGTCGGTTGCGGGACCACCTGACCTGGCGTGAGACGACGAGAGCCCCACCGGACACCCGGTGGGGCTCTCGTCGTACCGGGCTCGCTGGTGCGAGGCGGGCTCCGTCAGCCTCTGGGGAACGTGATGCCCAGACCGTTGGCAGGATCCTCGTCGTCCGGGTTGTCCTCGTCGTCCTCGCCGGCGTTGAACGAGCTGCCGTCCGAGAGATAGAGGATCACGATGGTGCCGACGTCCACCGGCTGGCCGGCCGTCGGGGCGGTCGCCGCGACCGTGCCGGCGGGCCGGGTGTTGTCCGGTGATGCCTCGATCGCCGGCACGAGACCGATGTTCCGGAGCGCCGCCTCGGCGTCCGCCTGCGTCATGCCGACGATGTTGTTCGGGACCTGGACCTGCTCGATCGGGATCGGGATCGCGATGAAGACCGTGACGGAGGAGCCCTGGTTGACGACTCCTACCCCAGGCAGGTGCCGGACGACCGTCCCGGGCGCAGCGTCGCTCTGCTCGGACTGGATGACTGTCACGAGCTCGAGCTCTGCGAGTGCAGCCTTCGCCTGGTCCTCGGTCATGCCCGTGAGGTCAGGCAGGCTGACCTTGCCGTCGGAGATGAACAGAGCGACGGGGGTGGACGCGGGCACGATCTCTCCCGCCGCGGGCACCGTCCGTGTGACCGAGTTGTTCGCGATGCTCGGGTGGTTCTCCGTCTCCACACCGTTGGCGACGGTGAAACCGGCACCTTCGAGCGTGGCGATCGCGTTCTCCTGCGTCTGGCCCGTGACGTCCGGGACAGCCCGTGAGTCGGCACCCTGGGAGAACCACAACGAGATTGGCTGGTCTGCCGCGAGGTCCGTCCCCTCGGCTGGGTCGCTGCGGACGAACAGGCCCTCTTCGACCGTGTCGCTCTTCTCGAAACCGATGACCGGTTCCTCGGTGAAGCCGGCGGCCTCGATCTTCGTGACCGCCTCCTCCTGGGTCAGCCCCACGAAGCTCGGGACGGCGAGCATCGGGACGTCGTCGCCGTCGTCGTTCCCGTCGAGGAGCAGCATCGCCGCGATCGCCGCGACCGCGACGACCGCGATGGCGATGAGAGTCCACAGGAGACCACGGTTGCGCGGCTTCTCGTCCTCGTCCCCGTCCTCCTCGTGCAGAGGCACGGGAGAGCGGTCACCGGGGACCGGGGACCACGACGGGGCGACCTGCGTCTGGGAGGGGTCTGCCGCGGTGGCCGCGAAGACCTCCGTCGCGCCGGAGAGACCTGCTGCACCGGCCCCGGCGGCAGCCGCAGCCACCATGCCGAGCGCCGGAGCCTGGACGGCTCCCCCGCGGACGGCAGCCTCGAGGTCGGAGCGGAACTCTGCTGCGCTGCCGTAGCGCGAGGTCCGCTCCTTCGCAAGGGCCTTGAGCGTGATGCGGTCGAGGGTCTCAGGGACGTCGGGAGCGATGCTGCTCGGGCTGACCGGCATCTCGCGGACGTGCTGGTAGGCGACGGAGACCGGGGAGTCGCCCATGAAGGGCGGGCGACCGGTGAGGAGCTCGAAGAGCAGGCACCCGGTGGAGTAGAGGTCGCTGCGGGCGTCGACGCTCTCGCCCCGCGCCTGCTCCGGGGAGAGGTACTGGGCCGTGCCGATGACCGAGTGGGTCTGCGTCATCGTCGCAGCGGAGTCGGCCAGCGCGCGGGCGATGCCGAAGTCCATGACCTTGATCGCACCGGTGGGCGTGAGCATGACGTTCGCCGGCTTGATGTCGCGGTGGACGATGCCGGCGTGGTGCGAGTACTCGAGTGCCGAGAGGACGCCGGAGGTGATCTCGACGGCCTCCTCGATCGGTACGGCGTTGCCGTCCCGGAGGATCTCCCGGACCGTGTGCCCCTCGACGTACTCCATGACGATGAAGGGCACGTGCGCCATGGCGCCGCCGTGCTCCTGCATCATGTCTTCGCCCGTGTCGTAGACAGCGACGATCGCGGGGTGGTTGAGCGCGGCCGCGGACTGCGCCTCGCGGCGGAACCGCGCCTGGAAGGAGGGGTCGCGTGCGAGGTCGGACCGCAGGATCTTGATCGCGACGGTGCGGCCGAGACGGTTGTCGTGGCCGATGTGGACCTCGGCCATGCCGCCGCGGCCGATGAGCTCACCGACCTCGTAACGGCCCGCGAGAATACGGGGTGCGTCGTCAACCACTACGCGTCCTTAGGTGTTCTAGGTGTCGTTGTTCCGTCAGGCGCAGAGGTTCCGCGCGCTGCGTCGTCGTCCATCATCCCATCCATCAGGATCCCGCTGGTGGATTGTACCGAAACGGACGACGCGCCCTGTCCAGGGAGTCCGTCCGTCGTCGAGTCACCACCGCTGACGATCGCCTTGATGATGGTCGCAAGAAGGATGACCAGCACCAAGAGTCCCAGTGCGATCGTTGGCCAACCGAGATTTCCGATGCGCTGACCGGTGGTCGTGGACGTGCGGCGCAGGCTCGACGACCCCGGCCGCTGGCCGGACGAGCCCGTGCGCTGGCCGGACGACCCCGAGCGGTGCGAGGACGACGACCGGGGCGCCGACTCGCTCTCCGTGAAGCGGCGGGAGGCGGGACGGCCGGGCGTCGAGCCACCGGCACCCCGGAGGTCGGGGTGCTCGAAGCGCGAGTGGTCCCGGCCGGACGCGGTCCCGCGGGCGGCGGCACCACGAGGGAGGGGCGTGCGCCGGCCTGACGGACGGCTCGACGCGGCGAGCGACGCCCGCGTGGGCGAGGCCCCGTCGGCCGGACGGGTCGACGCGGGACGCTGGGGCGGCGGGACGGACTTCTCGCGCGAGACGGCAGGGACCTGCGGCGGCGTCGGCAGCTGGGTCGACGGTGGTGTCGGCGGCTGAGGGACCGGCGGGAGAGTTGCGGGCGCAGCGGAGGCTGACGTCGTACCCGACCGGCGGGGGGCTGCGGGCGGCGACGTGGCGGAGGCCGCGGCTGCGGACGCGCCAGGTCCGCCGTCCCGGCGCTCAGCGGCGTGACCGGCGGCGATGCGCTGGCTGGCGCGGGTCGTCGCGGGCGGCTCCTGGATCGGTCCACGCGCGCCGCCCGCCAGGTGCGACGGCTGACCCGTCCGGGAGCGTCGGGGCGAGACCTCGGCGTCGACAGGCTGCTCGGGTGCCGGGGCGAACGTCTCCCGGCGCCCGGGCGGCGAGGAGTTGCCGCGACGGCGCAGGCCGCTGCCCCACGGGTCGGCGGCGATCTCCTCCGCGAGGAGGTCGAAGTTCCGGGCGAGGATCGCGCCGCTGCGCGGACGGTCGAGAGGGTCCTTGCTGAGCATCCGCATGATGAGGTCGGCGAAGCCCGGGTGGATGTTCTTCGTCAGCGGCGGGACGGCCTCGTTGACGTGCGCGACGGCGATGTCCACAGGGGTCGCACCGGTGAAGGGACGGTTCCCGACGATCGACTCGTACGCGACGATCCCCAGGGCGTAGATGTCCGACGCCCCGGTCGCCGCCTTGCCGATGGCCTGCTCGGGCGACAGGTACTGGGCGGTGCCCATGACCATCCCGGCAGCCGTCATCGGCACCTGGTTCGCGGCGAGGGACACCCCGAAGTCGGTGATCTTCACCTCGCCGGTGCGCTCGAGGAGGATGTTGCCGGGCTTGACGTCGCGGTGCACCACGCCGGCCACGTGCGCCGCGTGCAGGGCGCGCGCGGTCTGCGACAGGATCGAGAGCAGGCGCAGCACGGGGAGCACGGGCTCGCGCTCGAGGAGGTCGGACATGGGCTCGCCGACGACGAGCTCCATGACGAGGTAGCCGGACTGCTCCTGCTCGCCGTAGTCGTAGAGCTGGGCGATGTTCGAGTGCGACAGGGCAGCGCTGTTGCGCGCCTCGGTCCGCAGGCGGTCGAGGAAGTCCGAGTTGCCCGCGAACTCCTCGCGGAGGACCTTGACGGCGACGTCGCGGGCCAAGGACTCGTCGTGCGCGACCCAGACCTCCCCCATCCCGCCCACGGCGATCTGTCGGACGAGCCGGTACCGGCCGCCGAGTGCCATGCCTGCTGCCGGCCTCACTGGTTGATCACCGCTTCCATGACTGCGCGGGCGACGGGGGCCGCGGCCCGGCCTCCGGTGGCTTCGCTCCCGAGGTTCCCGCCGTTCTCGATGACCACGGCGACGACGACCTGGGGGTCGTCCGCCGGTGCGAAGCCGGTGAACCACGCGTGCGGCGCGACGTCGCTCGTCGTCTCGGCGGTCCCCGTCTTCCCGGCGACCTGGACGCCGCTGATCTGGGCGGCGGTCCCCGTCCCGGACTGGACGACGCCGAGCATCATGTCCCGCATCTGCTCGGCGGTCGTGGCCGAGATGGGCGTGCTGAAGACGGACGGGTCGGCCTCGTACGCCACGGAGAGGTCAGGTGTGCGGACCTGCTCGATGAGGTAGGGGGTCATGAGCTCGCCGCCGTTGGCGATCGCGGCGGAGACCATCGCGACCTGGAGCGGGGTGACCGTGACGCTGGACTGGCCGATCGCCGACAGGGCTGTCGTCGCGCCGTCGAGCGGGTTTCCCTCCGACTCGGTGGGGAAGCGGCTGGGCTCGACGCGCAGCGGGATCGTCAGGTCGGTGTCGAAGCCGAACTCGACGGCCTGGTCGCTGATCGCCTGGGCGCCGAGGTCGATGCCGAGCTGGCCGTAGGCGGTGTTGCAGGAGATGCGCAGCGCGTCGGCGAGCGTGGTCGTCCCGGTGCCGGAGCAGCTCGCGCCGCCGAAGTTGCGGAGCACGGAGCTCGACTGCGGCAGGGCGAGCTCGTCGGGTGCGGGGATCTCGCTGTCCGGCGTGAGGCTGCCGGACTCGAGGGCCGCCGCTGTCGTGACGAGCTTGAACGTCGACCCGGGCGGATAGGTGTCGCCCTCGATCGCCCGGTTGAAGAGGGGGTCGCCCTCGTCGGCGACGAGCGCCTGGTACGCGGCGCTGGCGTCCGCGCTCACGTGGCTCGCGAGGACGTTGGGGTCGAAGCTCGGCTTCGAGACCATCGCGAGGATCGCGCCGGTGGCGGGGTCGAGCGCGACGACCGCACCGCGCTGGTCGCCCAGCGCGTCCCACGCGGCCTGCTGGACCACGGGGTCGATCGTCAGCTCGACCGAGGAGCCCTGCGGGTCCTCGCCGGAGATGAGATTCTGCAGCCGGCTCCACCACAGCGAGTCGGACGTGCCGTTGAGGTACTCGTTAGCCCGGAGCTCGATCTTCGTCCGACCGTTGACCACCGAGTAGAACCCGGTCACGGGGGCGTAGAGGGGACCGTTCGTGTAGGAGCGCTGGTAGCCGAACGCGTCGTCCACCGGGGTGGAGACCGCGACGGCCTCCCCGCCGACGACGATGGGGCCGCGGTTGTTGCCGTGCTCGCGGTAGAGCGTGCGGACGTTGCGCGGGTCGGTGTTGAGATCGGGTGCGCGGAAGTACTGGATCCACGAGGCGGCGCCCATGAGCACGAGGAACATGGCGAGCATGACGACCGCGACGCGGCGCAGGGGGATGTTCACGAGTCCACCCTCCTCACGATCTCGGTCGCGTCGTCGCTCGGGGTCTGGTGCACGAGCTCGGTGTCGTCGTCGTGCTCGTCGACGTCGTCGTCCCGGCTGCGACCCGGGACGTCGTCGGAGGGTGCGCCGCCGCCACGCAGCGGGAGCGGCGTGGGCCGGCGTGCGTTGTCGGAGATGCGGATGAGGAGGGCGACGATGATCCAGTTCGCGAGGAGGGACGAGCCACCGTACGCGAGGAACGGCATCGTCAGACCCGTCACGGGGATGACGCGCGTCACACCACCGACGACGACGAAGACCTGCCACGCCAGGACGAACGCCAGACCCCCGGCGAGCAGCTTGCCGAAGCCGTCACGGGTTCCGATCGCGATCCGCATGCCTCGCTCGACGAAGAGCAGGTACATGACGAGGATCGCGAGGAGGCCGGTCAGGCCGAGCTCTTCGCCGAGCGACGCGACGATGAAGTCGGAGGACGCGTACGGGACGAGGTCAGGCCGCCCGTCACCCCAGCCGGTACCGAAGAGCCCACCGTTCGCGAGACCGAAGAGGCCGCGGACCAGCTGGCCCGAGCCGCCGAACTCCTGCTCGAAGACGGACGTGTCCATGGCGTTGAGCCACGCGTCGAACCGGCCCTGGACGTGCGAGAAGGACGTCGCGGCCGCGATGGCGCCGCCGGCGAACAGGCTGAGGCCGATGATCACCCAGCTGATGCGCTCGGTGGCGACGTAGAGCATCGCGACGAAGAGGCCGAAGAACAGCAGCGACGTGCCGAGGTCGCGCTCGAGGACGAGGACGGCGATCGACGCGATCCACACGATGATGATGGGGCCGAGGTCGCGCGCCCGCGGCAGCTGGAGGCCGAGCACCTTGCGTCCGGCGAGGGTGAGGGTGTCCCGGTTGGTCACGAGGTACCCGGCGAAGAAGACGGCGAACGCGATCTTCGCGAACTCGGCGGGCTGCAGGGACGCCGGCCCGAGCCGGATCCAGATCCGGGCGCCGTTGATCTGCGTCCCCAGACCGGGAACGAGCGGCAGCACGACGAGGACGAGACCGACGATCATCGCGGTGTAGGTGTAGCGCCGCAGCGTCCGGTGGTCGTGGAGGAACCACAGGACGGCGAACGCTGCGATCATGCCGAGCGCGGTCCAGCCGAGCTGTCGGTTCGCGAGGGCGGAGTCGCCGCCCTTGAGGTGGTTCGCCAGGTCGAGCCGGTAGATCATGGCGAGGCCGATGCCGTTGAGCGCGACGGCGATCGGGAGGAGGGCCGGGTCGGCGAACGGGGCCTTCCACCGCACGACGAAGTGCAGGCCGAGACCGAGCGCGAGCATGCCGCCGGTGAGGACGTAGAAGTTGCCCGGGAGCCGCCCTTCCATCGACAGGCCGACCAGGGCGTAGGCCCCGATCCCGAGCCCCAGTGCGAGGAGGAGGAGCGTGAGCTCGCTGGCGCGACCGCTGCGAACCCGCGAAGGTTCAACGGTTGCCATCAGCCGGTGCCGTCCGTGGTCTCGGGCTGAGCGTCTTCGATGAGGTCGGCGACACGCGCCCGGGCGTCCTCGAGGGACGTCGCGCGGATGGTCCGGTCGAGCTGGTTCGCGACGAAGCTGTCGAGGGTCGCCGTCTCGAGGTCTGTCGTCTCGACGACCGACGAGAGGCTGATCGGGCCGGCGCTCTGGGCGATCCCCTGGAAGATCGCGACGCGACCGCTCTCGACACCCACGTAGTACTGCGTCTGGGTCCAGCGGTAGCCCCACCAGGCCCCGCCTCCGAGGATCCCGCCGATGACGAGGACGGAGAGGATGGTCCAGACCCACCGGTACCGCGGTCCGTCGTCGTCGGTCGACGACGAGGCACGGGCCTCCTCGCGTGCCTCGGCGCGGGCAGCGGTGCGCGCGGCCTTCTCGGCCTTCTTGCGGCGTCGGCGGCTCGTCTTGGGTGGAGGGAGGGTCTCGTCGACGGAGAGGACGTCCTCGAAGGAGGGGGCGGCCTCGACCTGTCCGACGACCGGTTGGGCGTCCGGGTCCGTCAGCGCGTCGACCGTGGCGCGCGCCTCGGCGAGGAGTGCGGCGGCGCGCGCGGCAGGTCCGTCGGCTGCGACGGTGGGTGCGTCGCGGCTGATCGCGACCGAGCCGACCACCTGCACGCCCGTGTAGGGGCCGTCGCCGTCCGGGACGTCGTCGAGGTCGAGGATGTCGGCGACGATGCACGTGATGTTGTCGGAGCCGCCTGCGCGCAGCGCGAGCTGGATGAGCCGCTCGGCACAGCTGTCGACGTCCTCGATGTCGTTGAGCGTCCGTTCGAGGGTCTCGGCGCTGACGAAGCCGCTCAGCCCGTCCGAGCAGAGCAGCCACCGGTCGCCCGGGTGGGCCTCGCGGACGGACAGGTCCGGGCTGAGCTCGAGGTCGAAGTCTCCGAGGACGCGCATGACGACCGACCGTTGGGGGTGGTGCTCGGCCTCTTCGGGTGTGATCTTCCCGGTGTCGACGAGGTGCTGGACGAACGTGTGGTCCTTGGTGACCTGGCTGAGCACCCCGTCACGCAGCACGTACGCCCGGGAGTCGCCGATGTGCGCCATCGCGAGCTTGTTCCCTGAGCGCAGGAGCGCGGTGACCGTGGTGCCCATGCCGCCGAGCTCGGCGTCCTCGCGCGCCCTGCGGACGAGCTCGAGCCGCGCCGCCTCGATCGATCGCTCGAGGCGCTGGAGGATCTCGTGGGACCCGAAGGCCTCGCCGTCGAGCGGTGCGAGCGACGCGACCGTGAGCGACGACGCGATGTCGCCGCCGGCGTGCCCGCCCATCCCGTCGGCGACGAGGAGGAGGTGCGGGCCCGCGTACGCGGAGTCCTGGTTGTTCGAGCGCACGAGGCCCACGTCGGAGCGTGCGGCGTACCGCAAGGCGATCGTCATCGCACTACCTCTGCAGCTCGACGACGCTCTGCCCGACGCGGACCTGCGTCCCGGGGGAGAGCGGGGTCGGCTCGCTCACGCGGTTCGAGCCGATGAAGGTGCCGTTCGTGGAGCCGAGGTCCTCGAGGATCCACTGGTCGCCTGACGGGAAGATCCGGGCATGGCGGGACGACGAGTAGTCGTCGTCGAGCACGAGGGTGCAGCTCGGGGCTCGGCCGATGAGGATAGCCGATGTGGAGAGCGGGAGGGTCGTCCCGCGCAGCGGCCCTTCGGTGACGACGAGCTTCGTCGGACGCGCCCGGGCGGCGGCGGCGGACTGCCGGGAGGGGGACGGGGTCGGCATCCCGGTCGACGCCACGAGGTTCTCCCGGGGGCCGCCCTTGCGCGACGTGATGCGGGTGCCGTAGAGGTCCCGGCGCAGCACGCGGACGATCGAGTAGACGAAGAGCCACAGCAGGACCAGGTAGCCCAGCCGCAGCAGGGTCATCGTCAGTTCGCTCATCCGGACCTGTTCACCAATCCCCGCGCGCAGAGTCGTCGGAGACGCCGGTCCAGAACATGATGCGTGTCCGGCCGATCGTCAGCGAGTTCCCGTCGAGGAGCGTCGCCGCCGGGACCTGGTGGCCCTCGACGTACAGCCCGTTCGTCGAGCCGAGGTCTGTCGCGATGACGCCGTCGGGCGTCATGCGGATCTCGAGGTGACGACGCGAGACGCCCGGGTCGTCGACGACGATGTCGGCTTCTGCTCCGCGGCCGATGACCGTCACCGGTCCGGTGAGGAGGTAGCGCTGACCGTCGATGTCGACGAGCGGGTGACGCGAGCTCGGGGCCGCGGACGTCGCCGGGGCGACCGCGCCGCGGACGGTCGAGGACTGGACCTCGAAGCGGCCGACCTCGAGCTCCTCGATCTCCTGGAAGGAGACGGTCACGGCACCGACGAAGGCGTAGTGCTGCGACGCGGCGTAGTGCGTGAGGTTGGCGGCGAGCTCGTCGGCCATGGTCTCGGCGCCCCAGCCGTCGACCTGCGCGTAGTCCTCGGTGGCGAGGTTGATGGTGAAGACGTTCGGCACGACGGTCCGGTCGCGGTCGACGACGGCGGCGCGGTCGTCGAGCTCACGACGCAGGGCGCTGGCGAGCTCGACGGGCTTGAGCTCGCTGCGGAACACCCGGGCGAACGTGTTGTTGACGGCGCGCTCGATGCTCTTCTCGAACCTGTCGAGGACTCCCATGCCGCCTCCTTCCGTCCACTCGCGCTGGGCGGCGCCCTCGTCAGGGGCCGCTCTGTCGGATCTATGATGGCCGAGTACTCGTCGCATTGTCGGTCGCGACGCGCTCCCGACCCAAGTTCATCGTATAGACCAAACGATGTGATGAGGGCGATGTGAAGACTTGATCCCCGCCGTGGTAATGTTCTGCGGCACGCGTGAGTGGCGGAATGGCAGACGCGCCGGCTTCAGGTGCCGGTGCCCGCAAGGGCGTGGGGGTTCAAGTCCCCCCTCACGCACAAGGTCCGGATGCGGTGCGAACCGCAGACGGGTTGACCGAAGGCCCCGACCAGGGAAACCCGGTCGGGGCCTTCGGTGCTTTCACCTCAGGTGTCGAGACGAGAGCTCGTCACTTGTAGGTCTCGAGCTCCGCGATCCTCGGGGTTGCCGAGGAGCTGGTGATCTCGAAGTTGATCTTCTTGAGCGACGTCGACGGGAACGAGATGGTCCCGGCGCCCGTCCCTGTCTTGAGAACCGCTCCGGTGTCGTTGTTCACGACGCGCCACGCACCGATGCGCCCGGTCGCTCCCGTCGCCTCACGGACGACGAGGGTCGAGACCGTCGTCGCCGAGGACCACTTCACGGAGATGCGGCCGGTCGAGCTGCTCGGCGACCAGTAGGTGCTCAGGTCGCCGTCGATGGCGTCTCCGTAGCTCGTCCCGCCGCCCTTGCCCGAGCCGTCGGCGCCGGGGGCGTGGAGGGCTCCCCGGTGGGCTCGTCCGTGGGGTCCGGGGTCGGGTTCGGTGTCGTCGGCGAGCACGAGCCGTCCGACACCTTGAGGCCCGTGCCGGCGCCGGCCGTCGCACGGACGATGGACGGCACGCAGCTCGCCCCGTCGAGCGTGTAGGAGTAGGGGATGCTCACCGTCGTGGTGGACGTCGGGTTGGGTCCCGCCGGGTTGTAGTCGCCGCTGCGGCTCGACCAGGTGACGTTGTCGAAGACGTTCCCGGCGACCTGCCAGGTGCCGGCCTCGGACGTGTAGAAGGTGCCCAGGACGTCCTTCGAGTCCTCGAAGTAGTTGTTCTCCACCTTCGCCTTGGCGCCGGCACGCGAGTTGATCCCTGACTCGTTGAGGTCGACATAGTGGTTGTTGTACATGTGCGCGATGCCGCCGCGCAGGAGCGGCGTGCGGGAGTCGAGGTTCTCGTAGAGGTTGTGGTGGAACGTGACGAAACCGTTCGACCGGTCGCTCTCGCTCGACCCGATGAGCCCGCCGCGACCGGAGTTGCGCAGGATGCTGTAGGACAACGTGACGTACTGCGTGTTGGCCTTCATGTCGAAGAGGCCGTCGTAGCCCTCCGACTCGCCGCCCGAGGCCTCGAGCGTCGCGTGGTCGACCCAGACGTTGCGGACGTCGCTCTCCATGCTGATGGCGTCGCCGCCGTTGGAGATCGGCGAGCCGGACTTCTTGACGTTCTTCACGGTGACGTTCTGGATGATGATGTTGCTCGACTCACGGATGTGGATGCCGAGCTGGTCGAACACGGCGCCGCTCCCGACGCCCACCAGCGTGACGTTGCTGATCTGCTTGAGCTCGATGACGCCCGCGGCGGTGTTGCAGCTGGGACCGGAGACCTTGGTGGTGTTGCCGTGGTTGATGGTGCCCTGCACCTCGATGATGATCGGGGTGCTGCTGCTCGCGCGGTTGCAGAGGGCTGCGTGGATGGCGGTGCCCGTCGTGGCTCTCACCGTCTGCCCGCCGGCCCCGCCGGTGGTCCCGCCGTTGCTGGCTGCGTACCCGGTGGCCGGGCCGGTCGCGGCCTGGGCGCTCGGGATGGCCAGGGCCCCCAGGCCGATCGTTGCCGCCAGGGCCATGGTGGCCCCCGTCGCCCAGAGTCTCCGTGCAGGTGGTCGTCTCATCGTCGCCTCGTCTCGTCGTCGATTTCCGGGCGCCCGCCGGTCCCGTCCTTCGAGACCTGAGGCACCCGCGGCACCGGCCCCGACCGCGTCGTTGCGGTCGCTGACGTGCCCACGGGATGACCCATGTGCACCTTTCGACCGGTTTCCAGGAGTGTAGGAGAGCGCTCTCCATCGTGGCAACCCCGGATTCTCCGCGGGCTCCTTCTGAAACGATTAGGCGAGGGGCGGCCGACCGGAGGCAGCTAGGGCAGCAGCTCCGCCCCGAGCAGGCGCAGGGTCTCCTCGCGGGTCTCGGAACGGCGGGCGTCGGATCCGGTGTGGACGGAGGAGACAGGGGCGACCATCACCTCGTCGGCGCCGACCTCCTGGGCGAGAGCGCGGACCGCGACGGCCGCGGTCTCGGGCGTGCCGACGGCCCACGTCGAGCGCATCTGGGCGAGCATCGGTGCGTGCTCGGGGGCGATGCCCCCAGCCTCGGCGTCCTCGATGAGCTCGAGCGGCTCGAGCCCCTGGCCGGTCCGGAGGCGGATCATCGACAGCGCGTAGGGGAGCGCTCGACGGTCGGCCTCCTCGGCGGTCTCTGCGACGACCGCGTTGATGATCGCGAACGTCCTGGGTGCGTCGAGGTGCTCGGACGGCCGGAACTGCGAGCGGTACGCCGCCATCGCCTCGGCCGTGCCCTGGCCGGCGAAGTGGTGGGCGAAGACGTACGGGAGGCCGAGGGCCGCGGCGAGCTGCGCCGAGTACATGGACGAGCCGAGCAGCCAGACGTCAGCGGCCGACGTCGCCCGCGGGGTGGCCTTGAGGCCGTAGGAGCGCCCCCGCAGGTCGAGCGTCATGCCAGCCCCGGACATGAGCTCGGCGACGTCGCGGACGTCGTCGGGGAACGTGTCGACGGCGTCCCGGCCCTGTGCGGCGCTCGAACGGAGCATGTGGCTCGTCACCGGGTCGGAGCCCGGTGCCCGGCCGATGCCGAGGTCGATGCGGCCCGGGAACGCGGCCTCGAGCAGCGCGAACTGCTCGGCGATGACGAGCGGTGCGTGGTTCGGCAGCATGACGCCGCCCGAGCCGACGCGGATCCGCTGCGTCGCCGCCGCGAGGAGGGAGATGATCACGGCCGGGTTCGTCGACGCCACGGCGGGCATGTTGTGGTGCTCGGCGACCCAGTAGCGCGTGAAGCCGAGCTCGTCAGCCGTCTGCGCGAGCCGCGTGCTCGCCGCGAGGGCGTCGGCCGTGGTCTGGTCGGTGCGGACCGGGACGAGATCGAGGACGGACAGGGCGGTGCGGGGGAGTGAGGTCACCCTCGCTGCAACGGGGGTACCCGGTGCGGTATTCCGTCAGCGCGTGGGGATGCGGCTGCGCACGATCGCGCGGAGGGCGAAGAGCCCGATCGCCACCCAGATGACGTTGACGACCGCCGAGGGCCAGGCGCCGTAGACCGTCGCGCTCACGGAGAGCAGGCCCGCGCCGACGATGTTCATCGCCTGGAACTGCAGGGAGTCCGGGCTGATCCGCTTCGTGGTGACCAGGCCGTAGGCGACGACGGCACTGATCGCTCCGGTCCACCCGACGGCGGTGAGTGCGAGCTGGACGGCAGCGGACATGACGTGCTCCTCGAGGATGATGAGGGACGTGGCGGTGCCAGCCGCACTGCGTCCCGAGTGGTGCGTCACCTGCGGTGACGGCTCAAGTGTGGCCGTCAAAACCATGTAGCACAATTGAATGCTTCTGTTTAACCCATGTAGCATCACTACATGGCTATCGATGCCCGAAGACTTGGTGTTCTCCTTGCCGTCCACAGGGCTGGGGGAGTGGTTGCGGCCGCCGACCTGCTCCATCTCACACCCTCCGCCGTGTCCCAGCAGATCGCGAAGCTCGAGGCCGAGGAGAGCGTCCAGGTCCTCGACCGCGGCCCCCGCGGCGTGACGCTCACGGCCGTCGGGCTCATGCTCGCCGAGGCGGCCGAGCGGATCGAGTCCGAGCTCGTCGAGGCGCGCAAGCAGATCGCCCTCCTCGGCCCCGAGGTCAGCGGCCGCGTCGCCGTCGGCGCGTTCCAGACCGTCATCCGGAGCGTCGTCGCGCCGATGCTCCCCGAGCTCGCCGTCGCGGCCCCGGGCATCGAGATCACCGTCCACGAGGTGGAGAGCGCCGACGCCGCCCGCGGCCTGCGCAGCGGCGACTACGACCTCGTCATCCTCGAGCACGACTCCGCCTCGGTGCGCCCGGTGCCTCAAGGGTTCCGGGAGACGCCGTTGCTCGACGAGCCGTGGCGCCTCGCCGTGCCCACGAACATGGCCGTTCCGGCGAACGTCCAAGACCTCAAGGACGTCCTGTGGATCGGTGCAGAGAAGAACACCGCAGCCGCCCGCGCGCTCTCCCGCGTCGTCGCCCTCACCGGGTCTTCCCAGGCCTCCCGGCACGCCTACTACAACTACGAGGTCGCGATCGCGCTCGTCGCCGCAGGTCAGGGTGTCGCGCTGCTGCCGGCGCTCGCGCTCCAGGGTGCCGACCTGCACGGCGTGGACGTGGTGCAGATCGCGGGCCTCGGCACGCGGCGCATCGCCGCACGCCACCGTGCGAACCGCCACGAGCCGACGTCGGCCGTGACGGCTGTCGTGGACGGGCTCGTCGCCCAGGCCGCCACGCTCGACCTGGCATGAGCCACGACCACTTGCGGACATGGTCCCGGTACGGTCCAATTGCCCGATGCAGCCCGCCGCGCAGATCCTGACAGCATCCGTCAGCGACATCGAGGAGTCCATCAACTCCGCGTTCGCCCCGATCGCGAAGGCGTTCTCCGACGTCATCTTCTACAGCGTGCCGGTCGGCGACGCGAACGTCCCGATCCTCATCGCGTGGCTCATCGGCGCCGCGCTCTTCTTCACGATCGCCCTCCGCGGGATCCAGGTGCGAGGCTTCGGCCACGCGATCGCCCTCGTCCGCGGACGCTACGGGAGCCCCAAGGACCCGGGCGAGGTCAGCCACTTCCAGGCGCTCTCCTCGGCGGTGTCGGGGACGGTCGGCCTCGGGAACATCGCTGGTGTCGCGATCGCCGTGACGATCGGTGGCGCGGGCGCGACCTTCTGGATGATCGTCGCGGGCCTCCTCGGCATGTGCACGAAGTTCGTCGAGTGCACCCTCGGCGTGAAGTACCGCGAGGAGCACGAGGACGGCACCATCTCCGGTGGCCCGTTCCGCTACCTGCCCATCGCCTTCGCGAGGTTCGGCCGACTCCCTGCGAGGGTGCTCACGAGCATCTTCGCGATCTCGATCTTCTTCTTCGGGATCGTCGGCGGGAACATGTTCCAGGCCAACCAGACCTACGCGCAGGCCCGCAACGTGACCGGCGGCGACGACGGACCGCTCGCGAGCGACGGAGCCGCGCTGATCTTCGGCATCGTCCTCGCGGTGCTCGTCGGCATCGTCATCATCGGCGGCATCAAGTCCATCGCGCGGATCACGAGCAGGCTCGTCCCGGCGATGGGCATCATCTACGTCCTCGCGTGCCTCACGGTCCTCATCGTCAACGTCGACCAGATCATCCCCGGCTTCGGGGAGATCATCAGCGGCGCGTTCGACCCCGAGGGCGTCGCCGGCGGGATCATCGGTGTCCTCATCGTCGGTTTCCAGCGGGCAGCGTTCTCGAACGAGGCCGGCATCGGCTCCGCACCGATCGCACACTCGGCCGTCAAGACGCGCCGTCCGGTCACCGAGGGCTTCGTCGCCCTCCTCGAGCCGTTCATCGACACGGTCGTCATCTGCACCCTCACCGCGCTGACGATCGTCATCGCCCGCCCGCAGTCCTGGATCGACGGTCGTGCCGACGTGGCCGCCGGAGGCTCGGGCCCCGGCAACGGGGTCACGCTCACGTCCGACGCCTTCGAGACGGTGCTGCCGTGGTTCCCCGTGGTGCTCGCCGTCGCCGTGGCGCTCTTCGCGTTCTCGACCCTCATCACGTGGGCGTACTACAGCCAGAAGGCGTGGACGTCGCTCTTCGGACGCACGCCCGTGACCGAGCGTGTCTTCCAGGTGATCTTCGTGCTCTTCACCGCGTTCGGGTCCGTCCTGTCGCTCGGCGACGTCGTCAACCTCGCCGACGCGATGCTCTTCCTCTGCGCCTTCATCAACATCCTCGGTCTCTACCTGCTGTTCCCGGTCGTCCGCAAGGAGCTGCGCGAGTACCTCGACGACCGCCGTGCGAACCGCCTCGTGCGCTCCGACGCCGACGCCTGACGCGGGCATGCGAAAGCCCGTGGGCTGATGGGAGCTGTCCCACCTGCCGCGAAGGACGAGATCGCGGCTCCCACGGGCTCCGGTGACAGTCTGGTACTCGCTGCCGCCCACCTCTGAAGGTGCGGTGGCCCGGGTATCGCACATGCCGTCCGGCCGTCCGTTGCTCGCCGGTCAGTCTCCTGACCTGAGCACCTGGCGACTAGCGGACAGTCACCTCACGCGTCCGAGAAGAAATCATGTCTTGGACCACCTCCTTTCCCATGTGGCACAGAGGCTACGCCCGAGATCCGACCGGGTTCAAGGGCTTTTCTCTGAGCAGGTGTGCCCGGTCGCGGTGGGGCAGGATGGGCGTCATGACGACCCCCTTCCGCATCATGACCGTGTGCACCGGGAACATCTGCCGGTCCCCCATGGCCGAGATCGTCCTGCGCGAACGCCTGGACGCCGCCGGCCTGGGCGAGCACGTGGTCGTCGACTCGACGGGCGTCAGCTCTGAGGAGGTCGGCAACCCGATCGACCGCCGGGCCCGGACGGTCCTCGTCGCGGCCGGCTACTCCGACGCGGCGCTCGACACGCACCGGGCGCGACGCACCGCCTCCGCCGATCTCGCAGACCGTGAGCTCGTCGTCGCGATGACCGCCGACCACGCCCGGGTGCTGCGTCGGCTCGCCGACGCGCCCCAGGAGGCAGACGGCCCGGACAGCATCCGGATGTTCCGGTCCTTCGACCCGCAGGCACCGCGCGTGGCCGAGCAGCGCGACGAGCACCGGCTCGACGTGGCCGACCCCTGGTACGGCGGCATGCAGGACTTCGAGGAGTGCCTGGACCAGGTGGAGGCTGCGGTCGACGGGATCGTCGAGCACGTGCGCACCCAGCTCGCTCGACGCGACGACCGCGGGTAGCAGAGGTCAGGAGAACCCGTACCCGCGCACCGTGTCGTACGAGACGGTCACGAGGGCGTCCCCGACCACGAGGTGCTCGACGGTGTTGTCCCAGTAGAAGTCGTCCCCGGCCATGTCCGACTCGTACGCGAGCTGCCAGGGGCTCTCGCCGGTCTCGAGGTCGACGGCCGTGAGCTCCCAGTACGAGCCGAGGACGAGTACGCGCCCGTGGAGCGCGCTCGTGGCGTAGGACCGCGCCGACGCCGTCCACGCTTCCTCCCCGGTGCGCAGGTCGAGCGCGAGCAGCTGCGCGGACTCCTCGTACCAGGACGCCTGGACGACCGTGTCGTCGACCACGAGGTAGGTCGTGTCCAGGACGTCGGTGCGCTCGGGAGCGGTCCAGAGTGGATCACCGGTCAGGGAGTCGTACGCGGTGCTGCCCGCGCCGACGACGCCGGCCATGCTCTCGCTCGTCCCGAACCGGCCCCACGGGGAATCGGGGAAGGTCAGCTCCGTCCCGTCCGGCCGCGTGAGGGTGGTCGTCGAGGTCCCCTCTGTGGTGCCGTCTCCGTCGGTGAAGGTCGTCCGCGTCGTTGCGCCTCCGGGCCAGAGGCCGAGGCGCCCGTCATCGTCGGAGCGCCCCAGGCGGGCGTCCCCGGTCGCGAGCTCGACGAGCATCGTGGACCCGGAGACCTCGAACGCGGCCTTGCCCTCGTCGGTCGTGTACTCGCCCCAGTACTCCGTCGCGGGGACGAACCCGGGCTGCGACTCCTCGACCCAGAACCGGTCGACGTCGTCGGGCGTGCCGCGGGACATCATGAGGCGACCGTCGGCGACGTTGCTCCCGGCGACGACGATGTCGTCGCTCACCGCCACGACGTGACGAGGCGTCTGGGGCACCGTGTCGTCACCGAGGATGTCCCCGGCGGCCGTGTCGAGGGTCAGCACGCGATGGTCGGCCGAGCCCTCGGACACCGGCACGGTGCACGCCGTCCGGCGCCCGTCGCCGAGGACGTGGCACGCCACCGGCCGCACCCCGGGGAGGTCCTGCCGCCAGACCTGCGCCCCGGTCGCACGGTCCAGTCCGATGACGGCGGCCGAGTCCCCTCCCCAGGCGGCCAGGACGACGACGTCAGCCTGGTTCGGCCGACCTGCAGGGTCGGGTGCCGCGACGGTGACCCCGGACTCGGACGTTCCCATGAGGTCGGCTGCGCTCGTCTCCCAGGTGGGGACGGGCGTGCTCTCGAAGATCGCCGGGTCGACAGGCTCCGCAGCAGGTGTGGTCGGCACCGGGCTCGGAGGCTCCGTCGCAGGCGAGGAGGTGCCCACGTCAGCGGGATCGGGGCCCTCGTCGCGCATGCTCAGCGCCGCCCACGTGCCAGCGGCGACCACAGCGACCACGAGGACGAGGGCGAGTGCGATCCGCCGGGCACGGCCCGGCGAGCTCGGTGCTGCCTGAGGTTCGGTGGGCATGATCCAGTATCACCCGGCACCGCCTCCTCCGTGGGCGCGGACCGCCGCCCGCTGGAAGACTCCTCGCATGAGTACCGAGACGTCGAGCAGACCGCACCGAGCGAGCCGATGGGAGGACCGCTTCGTCCGCGCGGTCGCCAAGGCGTTGCGCAGCCGTGGCTGGCAGGCCCGCGTCGAGCCGTACACGGGTTACGGGATCGCGCCCGACGGCGACGAGGACGGCTGGGTCCGGGTGCTCGGCCGCGTGATGCTGTCGCCACGGAGCCACCAGCAGCCCGGCACGGAGACGGACCCGACGGCGCTCGAGGAGGACGCGGCCCCCGAGCCCCGGAGCAAGAAGGCCCGCACGACGGCCCGCCGTGGTCCCGAGCCGCTGCGTGCCGTGCGGGGCTGGCGCAGCTTCTTCACCGCGCAGCTCCCGGACGCACCGGTCGAGATCGTCGTCGACGGGGTGACGCACGCCGCGACGACCGACCGCGGCGGCTACATCGACGCGGTCGTCCCGGCGCGGCTGACCACGGGCTGGCACGACGTGCGCGTGCGTGCGGTCGGTGGCGGCCCGGCGGCCCGCACGCCCGTGCGCGTCCTCGACGCCCACGAGACGACCGGACTCGTCAGCGACGTCGACGACACCGTCATGGTCACCGCGCTCCCGCGACCGCTCACCGCGATCTGGAACATCCTCGTGCTCAACGAGGACGCACGGAAACCCGTCAAGGGCATGGCGGACCTCTACGCCGAGATCGAGGCGGCGAACCCCGACATCCCCGTGTTCTACCTCTCGACGAACGCGTGGAACGTCGCCCCCGCCCTCCGCCGGTTCTTCGCGTATCACCGCTACCCGGCCGGTCCCCTCTTCCTCACCGACTGGGGCCCCACGAACACCGGCTGGTTCCGCAGCGGTCGCGAGCACAAGCGCCGCGCGCTGCTGCGCCTGGCCGAGGAGTTCCCGCAGGTGAAGTGGTTCCTCTTCGGGGACGACGGTCAGCACGACCCGATGATCTACGGCGACTTCGTCGACTCCCACCCGGACCAGGTCCGCGCGATCGCGATCCGCCAGCTCACCGCGACCGAGCAGGTGCTCGCGCACGGAGCCCCGACCCCGAACACGGGCTCCCGGACGCAGGCGCGCGCCGCAGCGGGCGCGGTGCCGGTCGTCGGCGCACCGGACGGCGCGGGGCTCAGCCGCGAGCTGCGCAAGGCCGGAGTGCTGCCCGCGACCGGACCGGCGGGGGCTTCGCCTGACACGATGGCACCATGAAGGTCTCCCGCCGCGCCCAGGTCCCTCCGTTCGCCGTCATGGAGGTGCTCGCCGCTGCCAACGCCCGGCGCGCCGCGGGCGAGTCCGTGCTCAACCTCTGCGCGGGCGAGCCGTCGACCGGGGCGTCCGAGGCCGTCCGCCAGCGGGCGATCGAGCTGCTCACGGCCGGTGACCTCGGGTACACGGAGTCGATGGGCGCGCCGCCGCTGCGCGCCGCGATCGCCGAGCACTACGGCCGCTGGTACGACGTCGAGGTCACGCCCGAGCAGGTGGCCGTCACGACGGGCTCCTCCGGCGGCTTCATGCTCGCGTTCCTCGCCGCGTTCGACGTCGGCGACCGTGTCGCGCTCGCGCGGCCCGGATACCCCGCGTACCGCAACATCCTCACGTCGCTCGGCTGCGAGGTCGTCGAGCTCGACTGCGGGCCCGAGACCCGCTACCAGCCGACGATCTCCCAGCTCCAGGAGGCGTACTACGCCGGCGGGCTCGACGGCCTCGTCGTCGCGAGCCCGGCCAACCCGACCGGCACGATGATCCCCGCCGACGACCTGGCCGCACTCGCGCGCTGGTGCGAGGAGTTCGACGTCCGGCTCGTGAGCGACGAGATCTACCACGGCATCACGTACGAGGAGCCGGGGGTCGACGCGGTCCGCGCCGCGACGGCGGCGTCCTACCTCGGCAGCGGCGCCGTCGTCGTCAACTCGTTCTCGAAGTACTGGGCCATGACGGGCTGGCGCCTCGGGTGGCTCGTCCTCCCGGACGACCTCGTCGGCGCGGTCGACGCCCTCGCGAGCAACGTCGCGCTCTGCCCGCCCGCGCTCGCGCAGCACGCCGGCACGGCGGCGTTCAGCGAGGCCGGGTACGCGGCCGCCCGCGCGAACGTCGAGCAGTACCGCGAGTCGCGGCGGCTCGTCCTCGACCGGCTGGACGACCTCGGGTGGGGACCCGTCGCCCCGGCGGACGGCGCCTTCTACGTCTACGCCGACGTCTCGCGCTTCGGCCTCGACTCCGTGACGTGGTGCGAGCGACTCCTCGCCGAGACCGGCGTCGCCCTCACCCCCGGTACCGACTTCGACGGCGTCCGAGGCCACGACTGGGTCCGGCTGTCCTTCGCCGCCGCGCCCGAGGTGGTGGCCGAGGCCGTCGACCGGATCGTCGCCTGGCAGCAGACGCTCGAGGGCCGCTGAGCGTCACACGACGACGTCGACCCCGCCTGCCTGGGCGCGCGTGATCGCGAGCTGGTCCGCCGCGACCTTCGCGGCGTCCGCCGCGAGCGTGGCCTGGTCGGCCTTCTCCCGCACGTGCTGCGCCTGGACGCGCTGGTCCACGACGAGCTGGCGGCGCAGCGCGGTGAGATCCGTCGAGGTGGTCGAGGTGGAGGTGCTGGTGATGCCCGAGACCTGCATGGTCGTGCCCTTCCGTCCGCAGCGCCACGGTGACGCTCCACAGGACTCATCGGCGTCGGTGACGGCGCGCTGCACGTCCCGCGCCTGTGCAGACCCTGTGGGTTGCGGCTGGGCTCCCGGCCGCCGCAGGGCGCCCGCACGCGACCGGTAGGATTGCCGCACAACCACATACTGCGCCGCTCGAGCTGCGGCGGGAGAGCCCTGACCGGCCCCCCGTCATCCCGGACAACGTGTCAGGCGCCGAAGGAGCAAACCCTCCCCGGGAAACTCTCAGGCCCACGTACCGCCGCGGCGAGGCAACTCTGAACAGCAGGCGAGACCGACCGCGGGCACCGTGGCCGGCCGCCTCACCGAAGGGGCAAGCCCGCGCCACCGAGGCGGGCCAAACTCTCAGGTTGACCGTCATGCCCGCCGAGCGGGAGGTGACCCGGTCTGACGACAGAGCGGGGAGGGTCCCGAGCCCACGGCGTGCTGCGCCTGCCCGACCCCCCAGGAGCCTGTTGTGACCCCGACCTTCGCCAGCGCAGGACCCGCAGGAGACCGCTTCGTGGACCGTCACGTCGGCCCGCGCGCCGACCGCCAGGACGGCAGCGACGACGTCCAGGTCATGCTCGACCACCTCGGGTTCGCGTCGGTGGACGCGCTCATCGACACGGCCGTGCCCGCGTCGATCCGCCTCGACGGCCCGCTCGACCTCCCGGCCGCGCTCACCGAGGCCGAGGTGCTCGTCGACCTCCGCTCCCTCGCGGCGAAGAACCAGACGCGCACGCAGATGATCGGGCTCGGCTACTACGACACGATCACCCCGGCCGTCATCCGCCGCGGTGTCCTCGAGAGTCCTGCCTGGTACACGGCCTACACGCCGTACCAGCCGGAGATCTCGCAGGGTCGCCTCGAGGCGCTCCTCAACTTCCAGACCGTCGTCAGCGACCTCACCGGCCTCGACGTGGCCAACGCGTCCCTCCTCGACGAGGCGACCGCCGTCGCCGAGGCGGTCGCGCTCATGTGGCGCGCGGCGAAGCGCGGGCCGGCCTCCGGACCCGGGGTCGTCGTCCTCGACGCCGACCTCTTCCCCCAGTCCCTCACGGTCACGCAGGGGCGTGCCGAGGCGATCGGCCTCCCGGTCGTCGTCGCCGACCTCTCTGAAGGGTTCGCCGACGGTGTCGCCGCAGCCCTCGCCGACGCGGACCTCGAGGGCGCCGACGTCGTGGGCCTCGTCGTCCAGCAGCTCGGCGCGAGCGGTCAGGCGCGCGAGCTCGCGCCGATCGTCGCCGCGGCGAAGGACGCCGGAGCGCTCGTCACCGTCGCCACGGACCTCCTCGCGCTGACGATCTTCACCGCGCCCGGCGAGGTCGGCGCGGACATCGCCGTCGGCTCCGCCCAGCGTTTCGGCGTCCCGCTCTTCTACGGCGGACCGCACGCCGCGTTCATGGCGGTGCGCAAGGGCATCGAGCGGATGCTCCCCGGCCGGCTCGTGGGCGTGAGCGTCGACGCGGACGGCGACCCCGCGTACCGCCTGGCGCTCCAGACGCGCGAGCAGCACATCCGCCGCGAGAAGGCGACGAGCAACATCTGCACCGCACAGGCGCTCCTCGCGATCGTCGCCTCGATGTACGCGGTCTACCACGGCCCGGACGGCCTGCGAGCGATCGCGGAACGCGTCCACGAGCGGGCGACGGTCGTCGCGAAGGGCGCGCGCCGGCTCGGCGTCGAGGTGGAGCACGACGACTTCTTCGACACGGTCCGGCTCGTGGTTCCCGGCCGCGCGGCTCAGCTCGTGGCGGCAGCCGACGCCGCCGGCATCAACCTCTACGGCCCCGACGCCGACCACGTCCAGGTCGCCTGCGACGAGACGACCACGATGTTCCACGTGGAACAGGTGCTCGCCGTGCTCGCCCGGCTCGACGGGGAGGGCAAGGACTTCGCGTTCGTCGGCTCCCGCGAGCCGGTCCCCGCGCGTCTCGCCCGGACGACCCAGTACCTCACCCACCCCGTCTTCCACGCGCACCGCTCCGAGACCCAGATGATGCGCTACCTGCGTGCGCTCTCGGACAAGGACCTCGCTCTCGACCGGACGATGATCCCGCTCGGCTCGTGCACGATGAAGCTCAACGCGGCGGTCCAGATGGAGCCGATCTCGTGGCCCGAGTTCGCGGGCCTCCACCCGTTCGCCCCGCGCGAGCAGGCGGCCGGCTACGCGGAGATGATCGATTCCCTCCAGGCGCAGCTCGCAGAGATCACCGGCTACGCGGCGGTCTCCGTCCAGCCGAACGCCGGGTCGCAGGGCGAGTTCGCCGGCCTCCTCGCGATCCGCAACTACCACCGCTCCCGCGGCGAGGGTGCGCGCACCATCTGCCTCATCCCGGCGTCGGCGCACGGCACGAACGCGGCGTCCGCGGCGATGGCGGGCATGCGCGTCGTGGTCGTGGCGACGGCCGGGGACGGCGAGATCCTCCTCGACGACCTCCGCGCCAAGCTCGACCAGCACGGCGACGAGGTCGCGGCGATCATGATCACGTACCCGTCGACCCACGGGGTCTACGAGGAGCACGTGCGCGAGGTCTGCGACCTCGTCCACGCGGTGGGCGCGCAGGTGTACATCGACGGGGCGAACCTCAACGCGCTCGTCGGCCTCGCGAAGCCCGGACAGTTCGGCGGCGACGTCTCGCACCTCAACCTGCACAAGACGTTCTGCATCCCGCACGGCGGTGGCGGTCCGGGCGTCGGCCCGATCGGTGTCGCCGAGCACCTCGTCCCCTTCCTCCCGGGCGACCCGCTCGACGCCGACGGGGCCACCCCGGTGGCGGCGGCACCCTTCGGCTCGGCGGGGATCCTGCCGATCCCGTACGCGTACGTCTCCCTCATGGGCCCGGAGGGTCTGCGCCGGGCGACGGAGATCGCGGTCGTCTCCGCGAACTACCTCGCGTCCCGCCTGCGTGACGCCTTCCCGGTGCTCTACACCGGACCGGGCGGTCTCGTGGCCCACGAGTGCATCCTCGACCTGCGGCCGCTCACCGCGCAGACAGGCGTCACGGCCGAGGACGTCGCGAAGCGGCTCATGGACTACGGCTTCCACGCCCCGACCCTGTCCTTCCCTGTCCCGGGGACGCTCATGGTCGAGCCCACGGAGTCGGAAGACCTCCACGAGATCGACCGCTTCATCCACGCGATGCTGGCCATCCGAGCCGAGATCGACGAGGTCGCCGCCGGCACCTGGTCGCTCGCCGAGTCACCTCTGCGCAACGCCCCGCACACGGCGACGAGCGTCGTGTCGGACGCGTGGGACAAGCCGTACTCGCGCGAGACGGCCGCCTACCCGGTGGCCGAGCTGCGCACCGCGAAGTACTGGCCGCCGGTCCGCCGCATCGACGGCGCGCGCGGCGACCGCAACCTCGTCTGCTCGTGCCCGCCCATCGAGGCCTACGCCGAGCCCGGCGAGTCCCTCACCACCACGGAGGAGAACCGATGACCGCCGCCACCCGCCTGAGCCCCTTGCACGACGAGCACGTCGCCCTGGGCGCGAGCCTGACCGAGTTCGGCGGCTGGGAGATGCCGCTGCGCTACGGCAGCGACATCGCCGAGCACACGGCCGTGCGCACCGCCGCCGGCCTCTTCGACCTCTCCCACATGGGCGAGATCACGGTCACCGGCCCCGGGGCGGCTGCTGCGCTCGACCACGCGCTCGTCGGCTGGCTCTCGAAGGTCGACGTGGGGCGCGCCCGCTACACGATGATCGCGCAGGAGGACGGTGCCGTCATCGACGACCTCGTCGTCTACCGGCTCGCCGACGAGGAGTTCCTCGTCGTCGCGAACGCGGGCAACACCGACGTGGTGCACGCCGCGCTCGTCGAGCGCAGTGCAGCCTTCGACGCGACGGTGCGGCTCACGTCCGTCGAGACCGCGCTCGTCGCCGTCCAGGGGCCGCTCGCCGAGGGCATCCTCGTCTCGCTCGCGCCGGCCGACGCCGACGCTGTCGCGGGGCTGCGGTACTACGCGATCGTCCCCGCGGTCGTGGCGGGCATCGAGGTGCTCGTCGCACGGACCGGGTACACGGGCGAGGACGGCTTCGAGGTGTTCGTCCCGGCCGACCGCGCCCGGGAGCTGTGGACCGCGCTGCTCGTGGCCGGCACGCCGGCCGGCCTCGTCCCAGCGGGCCTCTCGGCCCGCGACAGCCTCCGCCTCGAGGCGGGGATGCCGCTGTACGGCCACGAGCTCGACCTCACGACGACGCCCTACGAGGCCGGCCTGGGCCGGGTCGTGCGCCTCGACAAGGTCGACGCGGACGGCGCGCCGGTCGACTTCGTCGGGCGCGCGGCGCTCGCCTCGCGCAAGGGATCGCAGCCCGCGCGCGTCCTCGTGGGGCTGAGCGTGCTGGGCCGTCGGCCCGCCCGCGCGGGCTACCCGGTCCTCATGGACGCGACGAAGCCTGACGTCGTCATCGGCCACGTGACCTCGGGTGCTCCCTCGCCGACGCTCGGCCGTCCCATCGCCCTCGCGTACGTCACGCCCGAGGTCTCCGCCGTGGGCACGCGCCTCGCCGTGGACGTCCGTGGGCGGGCCGAAGACGTCGAGGTCGTCGCCCTCCCGTTCTACAGGCGAGACTGAACGGGCTTTTTTCACCCTGCCTCTGTACGCTTCATGAGAACTCCATGAGAGAAGGACCTGTATGTCGAACTTCCCAGCCGGACTCAAGTACACCGCCGAGCACGAGTGGTTCACCGATGACAGCCCCGCCACCATCGGGATCACGTGGACCGCGCAGGACGCGCTCGGCGACATCGTGTACCTCGAGCTGCCCGCGGTCGGGACGACGCTCGTCGCAGGGTCCGTCGTCGGCGAGATCGAGTCGACCAAGTCGGTGTCGGAGCTCTTCTCCCCGGTGAGCGGCACGGTCGTCGAGATCAACGACGGCGCCGTGGACAGCCCGGACCTCGTGAACACCGATCCGTACGGTGCGGGCTGGCTCATCAAGGTCGACGTGACCGAGACCGGACCGGTCCTGACGGCGGCTGAGTACGAAGCGCAGGTCGGTAGTTAACGTTTTGATAACGGACGACAGTGAGGCCTCATACGTGGCGCTCTGTCTGACGATAGGCCAGGTGTCCCGTTCGGGAGGCGCAGTGGCATATGTCCGATTATTCTGAAGTCAGGATCGTCGGGTAGGTGCCGCAACGGAGCCGGTTCTCACCGGCCCGCCGCTCCTGCTGAACCGAAATAGCACGCTGAACTGCGACGATGTCCAGACCAGCAGTCTATGGAACCGGGACGCTGCACGACGGCAGATGTCGGGGTGAAATCCGCGTCATAGACGCGGACCAACCCCCTCTCTCCTAGTAGTAGACGAACCGGTCACCTGATCCAGAGCAGCTGGGCCGCCGGGACAACGTTGGAGGAAACATGACCACGATGGAGTTGTCGGGATCGGCGAAGCCCTCAAACAGCTCGCTGACTCGACGGGAGCGCGTCGTTCTCTCGAACCTCACCGAAGAGGTGACGCTCGAGCAGATCGCCTCGAAGCTGTTCGTCACGCGCAACACGGTCAAGTCGCAGGTTCGTAGCGTCTACCGCAAGCTCGGTGTCTCGACCCGTGCCGAGGCTGTCGAGTGGGCCCGCGAAGCAGGTCTGTACAAGGGTGACAGCTGACGCTGAGACCCGTCCTCCGTCCGGACCGAGGAGCACCGTGGCTGCTCGGTCGACCGATACCCCTGTGAAACATCCGCCTGAGAGGATCTCAGGTATGGAGAACGCAGTGCTAGTGGTCGCAGCCGCGATCGTCGACGACCTGGCAACCCCAGGTGCGCTGCTCGCGGCTCGCAGGTCAAGACCCGCCCACCTCGTGGGGCGGTGGGAGTTCCCCGGCGGCAAGGTCGACGCCGGCGAGACGCCCGAAGAAGCACTCCACCGCGAGATCCGCGAAGAGCTCGGCGTCCGCGTCCAGCTCGGCTGCGAGATCGTCGGCCCCGACGCCGGAGCGTGGATCATCACCGACCGTCACGTCATGCGCCTGTGGTACGCCCAGGTCGTCGACGGTGATCCGGTCCCCCTCATCGAGCACGACGAGCTCCGCTGGTTGTCGAGCGACGACCTGTGGGACGTGCCCTGGCTCGACGGCGACGTCCGCATCGTCGAGACCATCGAGCCGGGCCTCCTCCCGAGCGCCGAGAGCGCCTAGCTGCCGGTTCCGTCCTCGGTGCCCGGTGTCGCTGCTGGGTGCACCGTCTCTCCAGCCAGCACGAGGTAGAGCTCCCGTCGTGCCCGCTCGAGGGTGCGCAGCGCCTGCGCGGCCTGCTCCTCGGACCCGTTCCGCGCGATCTGGTGCGCCGCGCCGCCGAGCTCCTCCATGGCGTCGCGCAGTGCGCGCGCCGGGTGCGCCGACCGTCCCGTCGCCTGGTCCCAGGGCATCGCGAGCTCGTCGCGGTGCTCCTCGACGTGGGCCGCGCCCTCTGGCGTGAGGCTGGCGAGCTTGCGCCCGGAGTCCGCCGTGATGGAGATGAGCCCCTCGTCCTCGAGGAGGTTGAGCGCCGGATAGATCGCTCCGGGGCTCGGTGTCCAGCGTCCGCCGGAGCGCTGGGCGATCTCCTGGATGAGCTGGTAGCCGTGCATGGGCTGCTCGCTCAGGAGGAGGAGGACTGCGCCGCGGATGTCGCCGCGGCCGGCGCGGGACCCGCGACCCGGCCCGCGGTGCGGCCCGCCCGGCCCGCGGCCGTGCCCGCCGTGTCCGCGGCCGCCTCCGGTGCGGCCGGGCCCGCCTGGGCCGAAGCCGTCACCGAGACCGTCGCCACGACCGCGGCCGTGGTCTGCCGGACCGTGACCTCCCGGGTCGACGCTCAGGACGACCGTCGCGGTCTGAGGAGCGGTCCGGGCACCGTGCTGGTGGTGCTGGTAGTGCTCGTGGTGCTCGTCGTGTCGACGACGTCCGCCGTCACGGGGTCCCCCGCGCCGACCGCGGTCGTGGTCTCGGGGGTCGGTCTCGTCGTCGGCGGGCAGGGGGCGCCCAGGGCGCCAGGTGTGTGAGAAGTCGTGTCGCATGGAGAGGTCTCCTTGGGATGGTGCTGGGAACGGGAGAGGGAGGTCGAGCGACCTCTGTGGGGCCGCTGCCGTGGGGCTGCTCGCCTGGCGCCTCGTCGACGTGACGCCGACGGGTGGGGGATCGCAGTCCGGATGCGGGAGCCGGGCCACGTTCTGGGAGGTCGGGCTCGACCGATGGCTCAAAGATATATCGACGATATATCTTTGACAACTCCTCGGTGTGGAGATCTCGTGTCGACGAGATCGAGGGACCGCCCAGGATCCCCCACACTCATCCTCGTGAACACGGGCGGTCTCGGCGTATCGTGGACCAACCGTCCCAGCGCGCGCGGCGGTCCTGCGGTGCGCGCTCGGCACCGACAGCCGAAAGGATCTCCGTGCTCGGATCCATGAACTGCCCGGTGGACGCGCGATGACCGCGCCGCCTCTCGCTCCTGCGGTCACCCTCGTGCCCGCGCCGTCGGCGGCCCACGAGCAGGACCCGCCGGAGACCCACCCGGCGGCCCGCCTCCTCGAGCGCGTCCACGAGCGTCTGAGCCGGCTGCCGCACCCCGTGCGTGTCGCCACGATCACCGTCGTCGGAGCCGTTCTCATCCTGGCGGGCCTCGCGATGCTCGTCCTGCCAGGTCCGGGACTCGTCACGATGTTCGCCGGGGTCGCGGTCCTCTCGACCGAGTTCCCGTGGGCCAGCCGCCTCCTGCACCGCGTGAAGGTCCTCGCGACCCGTGCGTGGGAGGCCTTCAAGGCGACTCGCGCCGGCCAGAAGGTCTTGGTGAGGGTAGACGACCTGCGTCGTCGTCTCAGCTTCCGGCGTCGGGGCCGCACGGGCTGATCGGACGGGCCGACCGCCTGAGCGGCTGGGGCGTGCGCCTACCAGGCCGAGGGCTTGTAGTCCTTGAGGAAGCACCCGAAGACGTCTTCGCCCAGCTCACCGCGGACGATCGGGTCGTAGACCCGGGCCGCACCGTCGACGAGGTCGAGCGGCGCGTGGAAGCCCTCCTCGGCCAGCCGCACCTTCGTCGTGTGCGGGCGCTCGTCCGTGATCCAGCCGGTGTCGACGCTCGTCATGAGGATCGAGTCCGTCTCGAACATCTCGCGCGCGCTGGTGCGCGTGAGCATGTTGACCGCGGCCTTGGCCATGTTCGTGTGCGGGTGCCCGGGCCCCTTGTACCCGCGGGAGAACTGACCCTCCATCGCGGAGACGTTGACGACGTACCGGCGTGAGCCCTCGGTCTGGCGCATGGACTCGCGCAGCCTGCTGATGAGGATGAACGGTGCCGTGCTGTTGCACAGCTGCACCTCGAGGAGCTCGAGGGCATCGACGTCCTCGACGTTCTGCACCCAGGAGTTCGAGTCGACGAGGTCCGGCACGAGGCCGGCTGCGTCGATGGCGGTCGAGCTCGCGACGCGGTCGAGCGAGGCCGATCCGGCGGTGAGCGCGAGCTTGGTCAGGAGGTCCGCCGTCGTCACGGAGGCGTGGGCCGTCGCGGTCTGCGCGGTCGGCACCGACCCCTCGAGGGACGCGGGGTGCGTGTCGTGGCTCCGGCCGAACGTCACGACGTCCGGGAGGTAGCCCGTCGGGAGCGGGGCGTCCTCGGCGGCGGCGAGCGGCGCGTACGCCCCGGGCGAGCGCCGCACCGTCTGCGCGGCGTTGTTGATGAGGATGTCGAGCGGACCCTGCGCGGCGACGTCGTCCGCCAGCGCGACGACCTGGGCCGGGTCGCGCAGGTCGATACCGATGATCCGGAGGCGGTGGATCCAGTCGGCGCTGTCGTCCATCGCCGTGAAACGCCGGATGGCGTCGTTGGGGAACCGCGTCGTGATCGTCGTGTGCGCACCGTCGCGCAGCAGACGCAGGGCGATGTACATGCCGATCTTCGCCCGCCCGCCTGTGAGGAGGGCGCGCTTGCCGGTCAGGTCCGTCCGGGCGTCCCGGCGGGCCCGGTTGAGCGCCGAGCACTCCGGGCACAGCTGGTGGTAGAAGACGTCGACGTCGTTGTAGTGCTGCTTGCACACGTAGCAGGGGCGGGACTTGATGAGACGCCCGGCGGTGGCACCCTGCGCGGCAGGGAGCAGCTCGAGGCCCTGGGTCTCGTCGTCGATCCGTGTGGGTGCGCCCGTCGCGGTCGCGTGGATCACCGCGGTGTCGGCTGTGCGGACAGCGTCCTTCGCAGCGTCGCGGCGCTGCTTCTTCACCGTCTTGTAGAGCTTCGCCGTGGCGCGCTGCAGCGCGATCTTGTCCGGGTGCTCCGGGTCGAGGTCGTTGGCTGCCTCGAGCACCTGGATGGCAGCAGCGAGCTCGGCAGGATCGATAGGCATGTGGACGATTATCCCCCGGATCCGCGGCGTTCTGGGACTGGCTCCGTCACACGACGATGGTGCGCGCCGTGCAGCAGCACGGTCCCGGCGCACGGAGCCTCTCGGACCGGGCGGACCGGCTGGTCAGCGCGCAGGTAGTCTCCCTCGGGTGAACAGCAACGCAGCAGACGACGCCTCCGGTCAGGACCGCCCCGCGGTCGCGACGCCGGACAAGCTCGTCGAGAAGCTCCTGTGGCCGCGCGTCGAGCACGGGCTCTACGAGGAGACCAAGGAGACCATCCGGGTCCTCGCCGAGATCCTCGGGGCCCCACGGGTCGAGTCCGAGCCGAGCGGTTCGTCGCAGTGGGCCGCACAGCTCCTCCACGTCGAGGAGTCGGCGCTGTCGAAGGTCGAGCGCGATCTCTCCAACACCCAGCTCCTCCTGCACGGCTACGTCCTGGCCACGTGGATGCAGACGCACGAGGACTCGATCCAGATCTTCGGGTCCAACAGCACCGCGCCCCAGTGGCGACCCCTCGACCTCGGCGAGGAGCACACCCGCTCCGTGCCCTTCCACCTCTCGACCTACTTCCCGGCGGGCACGCTGCGCGAGAGCGGCATCGTCGTCCACATCTGCGGCGGCTACCCGGCCGACATCACCGTCTACACCGAGCCCGGGCGGCGCGACGTCGCCGAGTCCGTGCTCGACGAGTTCCAGACCGAGCTCCGGGGCGAGGGAAACCCGTACCGCGGGCGCGTGCTGCAGGTGTCGAGCGACCACGGGTCGCAGATCCGCCTCGCACCGATCACACCGACCACCGAGACGCGCGCCGACCTCGTCCTCAGCGAGAAGGTCTGGCACGAGGTCGAGCTGTTCCTGTCCGCGGGCACGAACCGTCGCGACGACCTCCTCGCGCTCGGGCTCTCGACGAGCCGTGGCCTGCTCCTCGCCGGCCAGCCCGGGGTCGGCAAGACGAAGCTCGGCCGGATCGTCGCCGCCGAGATGGCCGGGACCCTCACGGTGCTCGTCGCGGACCTCGACGTCATGAGCTCGGCGTCCGAGAACCTCTACCAGGAGGTGGAGAAGCTCGGCCCCACCCTCGTCATCCTCGAGGACATCGACGCCGTCGCCGACAAGGGCATGCGGAAGTCCCCCGGGTTCTCCGAGTTCATCAACGCGCTCGACGGCGCGCGGGTCCGCAACGACATCCTCACCCTCGCGACCACCAACGACCCCGGTTCCCTCGACCCGGCGGTCAAGCGTCCGGGGCGCTTCGACGTGATCGTCGAGGTCCCGCTGCCCACGCAGACCGCCCGTGAGGAGATCCTGAGGATCTACCTGCCCGGGCGGGGCGAGTCGCTCGACGTGCGGGCGATCGCGAAGACGCTCGACGGCGCGAGCGGTGCCGAGCTCCGTGAGGTGGCGCGTCGCGCGGTGCTCGAGCACGGCACCGCCGACCTCACGACCGCGCACATCCTCGAGATCACCCAGACGGGTCGCTGGAAGCCCGCCCCGGCGACGGGGCACTACCTCTGACGCGTTCGGCTACCAGGCGTCCGCGGGGCGGTGGTGGGCCGGCGGGACGGTGACCTCGCCGTGCTCGCCCGGGGTCAGGTACGTCCGCGCGAAGGCGAGCGACGTCGCGACGTCCTCGCGACGCTCGGCCGCCGTGCGTGCCTTGCGCGTCCCGATCTCGACGACCACGTCGCCCGACCACCCGGTCCGCAGGAGGTGACGCAGCACGTCCTTGCACGGCTGTGAGCCCCGCCCAGGGACGAGGTGCTCGTCCTTGTTCGACCCGGAGCCGTCCGCGAGGTGCACGTGCCGGAGGCGGTCGCCGAAGGCCTTGACCATCTCGAGGCTGTCCTGGCGCGCGGTCGCCGCGTGGGAGAGGTCCAGGGTCACTGCGTCATAGGCGTGCTCGGTGGGGTCCCACCCCGGGAGGTAGGCGCCGTAGTCGCGGCGCTTGGACCGCCACGGGTACATGTTCTCGACCGCGACGGTCAGCCCGGACTCGTCGGTGAGCTGCTGGACCTGGTCGACGAACTGCCGCGAGTACTTGCGCTGCCACGCGAACGGCGGGTGCACGACGACCGTGCCGGCGCCGAGCGAGTGCGCCATGTCGACCGCCTTCGCGAGCTTCGGTCCGGGCTTGCCACCCCAGACGTTCTGGCTCACGAGGAGGGTCGGTGCGTGGATGCTGCGGATCTCGACGCCGTACTCGGCGGACAGGTGGGTGAGGGCGTTGTCGTCCTGCGTCGTCGAGTCCGACCACACCATGACCTCGATGCCGTCGTAGCCGAGCTCGGCGGCGAGCTGGAACGCGTACGCGACCTTGCGCGGGTACACGGACGCGCTCGAGAGGGTCACCTTGATGGGGGAGTCGGGGGCGCTCGCGGCGGCGGGTCCTGCGTCCTTCATGGCATCGCGCATGTTTCCACACTATCGCCCAGATCGGTACGATCGCCCGTGCTCACACTCGGACCTGTCGATCCCCTGCCGCTCCGCCCCCGTCGTGTCACGGTCGCGGGTACGCCGGGGTCAGGCAAGACGACGCTCGCCCGGCGGATCGCCAGGGTGCTCGACCTCCCGCACACCGAGATCGACGGGCTGTACCACGGGCCGGGCTGGGAGCCGCGGGAGTCGTTCGCCGAGGACGTGAGGGCTCTCGTCGCGCAGGACGCATGGGTGACCGAGTGGCAGTACACGGTCGCGCGGCCGCTGCTGCTCGAGCGCGCAGACGTTCTCGTGTGGCTCGACCTCCCGGTCGCGACCGTCATGCGTCAGGTGCTCGGGCGGACCGTCCGTCGAGGTGTGCGGCGCGAGACGCTGTGGAACGGGAACGTCGAGCCGCCGCTGTGGACGCTCGTGCGCCGAGGGGACCAGAACATCCTCGACTGGGCCTGGACCACCCGGCACAAGCTTGCGGGGCTCGACCGGCGGCTGGAGGTCGAGGCACCGCATCTCGTGCTCGTCCGGCTGCGGTCGCGAGCCGAGGTGGAGAGCTGGGTGCGGCGTGTGTCGGAGGACCTCGGCCGAGACAGACCTTGACCGGACTCTTCCAATCTTTCAGTCTTGGCGTTAGCCTTCCGTTACACAACACCTGAGCGGGAACTTCACCCGCACGGAACCACAGCTAGGCCGCCGCGACCATGGCGGCACGACGGGAGCCGTCAGTGAAACGGTCTGCGCGGATCCTCGGCCTCGGTCTCGCCCTGCTCTTCTTCTCGCTCATGGTCGGCGGGGCGCTCGCCTACGTGCACCTCACGGACGCGTTCCCCGAGGTGGTCGACCGTCGGATGCTCGTCATGATCGGCTTCGGCGTCGTGGTGCTGCTCGTCGTGGCCGTGGCGAGCATCTGCGTGGGGATCGTCCGGGCGGCCGCAGCGATCGACCGGATCGCCGACGAGACCCAGGTGTTCGGCCGGTGGACGCGCCTCGCCGGGTCGGAGTTCCCCGCGTCGGCGCTGAAGAACGCCCGCCAGACCGCGAAGCGCGGGGCAGAGACGAGCGGCGCGAGGCAGCGCCACGCGCGCCCCGCGACGAGCGCCGTCCCCACCGTCCGCACACCGACCGCCGCCGTCTCCCGCGTCGAGGCTGCCCGTGCCGACACCGCGCACCTCGACTCGCGGTCCGAGCTCGACGAGCACCAGCGCAAGCTCGTCGCGCAGTACCGGGCCGAGCGCGGCCGCTGACCGTCCGCGGCGCCGGGCCGAGCACCGCTCACGGGGGAGCGGTGCTCGGCTCAGGAACCGGTCGGTCTCGCCGGTCGGTCACGGAGCGGCTGCGTCGGACAGGCTGCGTCGAACCGGCTGCTCAGCCCAGCTGCCCGCGCACCGTGCGCGCAGCGGCGACGAGGTGCCGGAGAGACGGGGTCGTCTCGGCATAGCCGCGCGTCTTGAGCCCGCAGTCCGGGTTGACCCACACGAGCGCCGGGTCCACGGACTTCACCGCGAGCTCGAGAAGGTCCGTGACCTCCTCCTGCGACGGGACGCGCGGCGAGTGGATGTCGTAGACACCCGGACCGACCCCGCGCGCGAAGCCCGACGCCGCGAGCTCCGGCAGGATCTCCATGCGCGAGCGGGCCGCCTCGATCGACGTGACGTCGGCGTCGAGGGCGTCGATCGCGCCGATGACCTCACCGAACTCCGAGTAGCACAGGTGCGTGTGGATCTGCGTGTCCGCGCGCACGCCCGCGGTCGCGAGCGTGAACGACCCGACCGACCAGTCGAGGTACGCCGGCTGGTCCGCGCGGCGCAGCGGGAGGAGCTCGCGCAGCGCCGGCTCGTCGACCTGGATGATCGCGATGCCCGCCGCCTCGAGGTCCGCGATCTCGTCACGCAGGGCGAGGCCGATCTGGTTCGCCGTCTCGCCGAGAGGGATGTCGTCCCGGACGAACGACCAGGCCATGATCGTCACCGGCCCGGTGAGCATGCCCTTGACCGGCTTCGCCGTGAGGGACTGGGTGTACTGCGTCCAGCGCACCGTCATGGGCGCCGGGCGCGAGACGTCGCCCCAGAGGATGGACGGGCGGGTGCACCGGGAGCCGTAGGACTGGACCCAGCCGTTGCGCGTCACCGCGAAGCCGTCGAGCAGCTCGGCGAAGTACTGGACCATGTCGTTGCGCTCGGCCTCGCCGTGCACGAGGACGTCGATCCCGATCTCCTCCTGGAGGTCGACGACCCGGCCGATCTCCGCGCGCATCTCTTCCTCGTACGCCTCGAGCGACAGGTCGCCCTTCGCGTGGGCCGCGCGCGCCTTGCGGATCTCGACCGTCTGGGGGAACGAGCCGATCGTCGTGGTCGGCAGGAGCGGGAGGCCGAGCCGCACGGTCTGCGCCGCGCGGCGCTCCTCGACGGACCCGCGGTGGAAGTCCGCGTCCTGCAGCGCGGCTGTGCGCTCGCGGACCCCCCGGTCGACGACACCCTCGGCCTCGGCGCGGCTCGCGACGGCGGCGCTCGCGGCGAGCAGCGCCTCGTGGATCGCCTCCCGACCCTCGGCCAGACCCTCGGCGAGGGTGACGACCTCGGCGACCTTCTGGTCGGCGAAGGCGAGCCACGAGCGCAGGAGCGGGTCGAGGTCGGGCTCGTCGTCCGCGTCGTGCGGCACGTGCTGGAGCGACGTCGAGGTGCCGACGGAGACGGCCCCCGCGCCGAGACCCTCGAGCTGCTCGAGGATCGCGAGCTTCGCGGAGAGGTCGGCGCGCCAGATGTTGTGGCCGTCGACGACGCCGCCCACGAGCGTCTTGGTCTCGAGCCCCGCCACGGGCCCGGCCGGGGCAGCGCCCTTGACCAGGTCGATCGCGACGGCCTCGACGTCGGTGGCCGCGACGACCGGGAGAGCGTCCTGGAGGTCGCCGAAGGGCGCGCCGACGAGGATCGCCGGGCGGTCCCCGCGGGCGAGGTCCGTCGCGAGCACGCGGTAGGCCTCGGTGACGGCCGCGTGCACCTCGGCGAGCGGCACGTCGATCGTGTCGGTGACGAGACCGGGCTCGTCGAGCTGGACCCACGGTGCTCCGGCGGCGGCGAGCGAGCGGAGCAGCTCGGCGTAGACCGGGAGGAGGTCGGCGAGGCGTGAGAGCGGCTGGAAGCCGGTCGGCGCGTCGTCCGACGGCTTGCTCAGCAGGAGGAACGTCACCGGCCCGACGATCACCGGTCGCGTCGTCACCCCCTCGGCCTGAGCCTCGACGAACTCCCGGACGATGCGGTCGGAGGCGAGGCGGAACGCCGACTCCGGGCCGATCTCGGGCACGAGGTAGTGGTAGTTCGTGTCGAACCACTTCGTCATCTCGAGCGGGGCGTCGTCGCCCGCGCCACGGGCCACCGTGAAGTAGCCGGTGAGGTCGAGACCGCCGTCCTCGTCCCGGAGGGCCGCGAAGCGGGACGGCACGGCGCCGACCGTCACCGCGGCGTCGAGCACCTGGTCGTAGAAGGAGAACGAGCCGGGGACCGACGCGTCGTCGGCGCGCAGGCCCAGGGCGACGAGGCGGTCGCGCGTCGCCTTGCGGAGCGTCGCGGCCGTCGTCTCGAGCTCGGTCTCGTCGATACGGCCGGCCCAGAAGGACTCGACCGCCCTCTTGAGCTCGCGTCGCGGGCCGATCCGCGGGTAGCCGAGGATCGTCCCTGCCGGAAAGGTCGGAAAGGTCGCGTCGTTCTGGGCAGAGCTGTGCCCGTGAGGTGTCGTCATGGTCATCCCTTAGAGAGTTGCCGCGATGAGCGGAGTGGTGTGCGGGGATGCGCCGACCCACGGCCCGCTGGCCAGGTCCGGACCGGCGCCGGGGAGGACCCCGGTCGTCTGTCCGCCGCCGAGGTGTACGCCCTCGAGCAGGTCAAGTGCGGCTTCGTGCTTGTTGAACGTGTAGATGTGCAGGCCCGGGGCTCCGGCTGCGAGGACGGCACCGGCGAGCTCGACGCTCGCCCGGATGCCGAGTCTGTGGCGTGCGGCCGGGTCCGAGACCGCTTCGAGGTCTCGGACGAGGGCCGCCGGCGCGGGGACACCGGTGAGCGCCTCGACCCGCGCGAGGCGGGCGGGGTCGGTCATCGGGAGGATGCCCGCGAGGATGGGGAGAGTCACGCCGGCGTCGCGTGCTTCCGCGACGAAGTCGACGTACGACTCGGGCTGGTAGAAGAGCTGGGTCATCGCGAAGTCGGCGCCCGCCTCCTGCTTCTGGAGCAGGCGAGCCACCTCCTGGCTCCGCGTGGTCCCGGCAGCGTGGTTGCCGTCGAGGAAGGTGGCGACAGCGATCGTCAGCGGGTGGGCCGCCGAGCGCAGCGCGGTCGACGGGCTGGACGCACAGCGACCCGCCTCGACCTCGCGCAGGAGAGCGACGAGCTCGTCGGAGGAGTGCACGCCGTCCGGGTGCGGCGCCCAGTCGGGCTGGTCCGCCGGGGGGTCCCCTCGCAGCGCGAGGAAGCTGCGCACGCCCTCGGCGAGGAACTCGTCGATGACCTCGGCGACGTTGCTCCGGGACGCCCCGACGCAGGTCAGGTGGGCGATCGGCAGCACCGGGGTGTGCTGGATGAGGCGGCTGACGACGGTTCGGGCGGTGTTGCGATCGGTGCCGGCGGCGCCGTACGTCACCGAGATGAAGTCGGGGCGCGCGGCGACGAGGCGCTCGGCGGTCGCCCAGAACTTCGGGGCCGCGTCGGGGTTGCGCGGGGGCATGAGCTCGAACGACACGGTGGGTCGTTGCGGCTCGGTGGGACGCTGAGGGGTGGTCGGTGCGGTACGGGAAGCCTTCATGGGTCGCTCCATCGGACCTGGCGTTAGCACCCGCACCCTCAGGAGGCTTCCATTGTGGGGGGTTGCTGCGGCGTCGACGAGCCAGGACTCTCGACCGCTCTGGATGGTTGACCCAGCGTAAGACGCATCCACCTGCTGATCAACACTGTGACCGCCTGGTGAGACGCGGGCGGACGCAGAGAGGGGGGGGGGGGGGGGGGGGGGGGGGGGGGGGGGGGGGGGGGGGGGGGGGGG
>NZ_JBDYKL010000028.1:0-62734 GCF_040012415.1 Sanguibacter sp. 25GB23B1 | reverse complement strand
CCCCCCCCCCCCCCCCCCCCCCCCCCCCCCCGGTGGTGCTCGGTGGTCCTTCGTGCTGGTCAGGTGGTGCTGGTCAGGTCACTCGGCGGCTTCGAGCTCGGTGAGGATGAGCACCGAGATGGGTTGCGTCGGGTCGGCGTTCGCGTAGGGGTCCTCGTCGCTCGGCCAGCCGACGTAGTTGCGCGTGTTGTACTCCGAGATGAACGGCCGGGTGCCGATCGGCATCGTCGGGACCTCCTCGACGAAGATGCGCTGGACGGTCTCGAGCGCTGTCGTGCGGGTCGCGTCGTCCGTCGCGTCGGCGTACGTCTCGAGGGCCGCGGTGGCCTCGGCGTTGTCGAAGCGGCCGAAGTTGAAGTCCGCGGTCTCGCCGAGCGGCTTGAGCCAGCGGCCGTCCATGACGTCGCTGTAGAGGTCGTACGGGGTGGCGCCGGTGTCGGTCCAGTGGAGGATGGCCTGGAAGTCGCCGGTGCCCTTGGCGTCCCACCACGTGTCGGAGTCGGGCGTCGTGACGGTGGCCTCCACGCCGAGCTCCTTGACGGAGTCGGCGATGAGGCTGATGCCGGTGACGTAGTCGTTCCAGCCCTGCGGGACGGTCAGCTCGAAGGTCACGGGCGCGCCCGAGGGGTCGACGAGCGTGTCGCCGTCCCACGTGTAGCCGGCCTCGGTGAGGACGTCGCGCGCGCCCTCCACGTCCACCTCGTAGGAGGCGTCCGCGTAGGCGTCGGCGATGTAGCTGTCACCGACCGGGGTCGGCAGGCCGGTGACGGAGGTGAGTGCCGGGACGCCGCCCTCGCGAGCGATCGTGCGGTGCTTCTCGCGGTCGATCACCATGTTCACGGCCGTGCGGAACGCGACGTCGTCGAAGGGCTTGCTCTCGGTGTTGACGAACATCGTGTCGATCCCGAGCCCTGCGGGCGCCCAGTAGACGTTGTGCTCCGGGTCCTCGTCGAGGTACGCGGACTCCACGTTGGGGATGAACGCCTGTGCCCAGTCGGCCTCGCCGCTGGCGAGCGCCGTCGTCAGCGCGGTGTTGTCGTTGTACGAGACGTAGTACAGGGTCGGCACGGCGAGCTCGCCGCCCCAGTAGTCGTCGCGGGCCGTGAGCTCGACGCTCTGCGTGGTGAACTGCGAGAGCGTGTAGGGGCCGGTGCCGACGGGCTCGAGGTTCGTCTCGGTCGTCGGGTCCTCGACGCTCTCCCACACGTGCTTGGGCACGATGTACTTGTGGAGGACCTTGTCCTGCTTGACGTACATCGAGTTCTCGAACGTCACGGTCACGGTGTCGCCCTCGGTCGCCACGTCGGTGATGCCGAGCGCCGCCGTGTCGAGCGCCGGGGTGTCCTTGAGGAGCGTGTACGTGAACGCGATGTCCTCGGCGGTGAACTCGGTGCCGTCGTTCCACACGACGCCCTCGCGTGCCGTGAGCGCGACGGACGTGTAGTCCTCGGACCACACGATCTCCGACGCGAGCCACGGGCGGACCTCTGCCGTGGGGTCCACGGTGTTGACGAAGCCCACGGGCTCGAGGATCGCGTTGATGTACCCGAGCTTGAGGCCGGAGGAGTCCCCGACCCACGGGTTGTTCGACTCGGTGGCGATCGCGCCGTCGGGCTTGGCGATCGTCAGTGCCACGCCCTCGCCGTCGGTGCCGGCGGCGGTGCCGTCTCCGGACGAGCAGCTGGTCAGCAGCAGCGCTGCTGCGATCCCGATCGCAGCGGCTGAGGTCTTCACCCTCATGGATGTCTCCTTGACTGTGGGTCGCTCCCGCCGGTTGCGGGAGCGGTCGTGCGGTGGTGTGCGGGGCGTCGTCGTCGACGTCCCGGGTCCGCGAGGTGCTTCTCTTCAGGGGGACGGGACGCCCACCTGGACCGCGGTGTCCAGGCGGAGGTCGCGGACGGAGCGTCCGGCTCGGAGGCGGTATGCACCGCCGGGCAGGACCCAGCTGTCGGTGGTGGTGTCCCACGTCTCGAGCTGACGACGCGGGACGGTCACGGGGACATGGGCGGTGGCGCCGGGAGCGATGTCCGCGAGGGCGAAGCCGCCGAGCCACCTCACGGGGCGGTCGTGCGTCGCGGCGTCCGAGACCGTCTCGGGCGCCTCGACGTAGACCTGGACGGTCTCGCGTCCGGCGCGCGCGCCGGTGTTGGTGACGGTCACGGTCACGGTGAGGTCGCCCTCCGGCCCGGCGTGGGCGTCGATGGCGTCGTAGGACCACGCGGTCCAGCCGAGACCATGGCCGAAGGGGGCGGCGGGCGTGCGTCCGGAGCGCTCCCAGCCGCGGTATCCGACGTGGATGCCGTCGCTGTACTCGACGACGCCGTCGACGGGGAGCGCGTGCGGGACCGGGACGTCGGCCTCGTCCGCGGGCAGCGTCCACGGGAGCCGGCCGCTGGCCTCGACGGCGCCTGCGACGACGTCAGCGATCGAGTGGCCGGCCTCCTGGCCGGGGAACCAGACCCAGAGGACGGTCCGCGCACGGTCGAGCCACGGCAGGAGCACGGGTGCCCCGGCGTTGACGACGACGACGGCGTCGGGGTCGGCGTCGAGGACGCGCTCGACGAGCTCGTCCTGGCGTCCGGGCAGGCGCAGGTCGGTGCGGTCCCACCCCTCGGACTCGACCTCTTCGTTCGTCCCGACGACGACGACCGTGAGCTCGGCGGACCGTGCCGCGCCGACGGCCTCGGCGATCTCCTCGTCCGTGGTCGGTCCGGGCGGTCGGTGGCGGAGCTCGGCGCGCACGACGTTGCCGTATCCGGCGGCGCGGGTGACGAGGTGGGTGGAGACGATCTCGACGCGTCGGGGCTCGTCGATGCGGACGAGAGCGGGGACGCCGGGCGGGTTGTTGATCGAGGAGTCGAGGATGACCTCGACGCCGGTGGGCTCGGCGTCCTCGGAGACGAGTCGGCCGTCGATCTCCGTGCGGTGCCCGCCGACGGTACCGAGCTCGAGGTGGTGGTCGCCGGGCTCGTCGAGCCGGACCTCGAAGCGGAGGGTGACGTGCTCGACGTCGCCGGGCAGGTCGGTCAGCCAACCGTCCCAGGAGTCGAGTCCCACGGTCCGCAGCACGGCGCCCGCGGCGTCGAGGTGCGTCACGGTCACGAGCGGGCTCCCCCCAGCGCGTGCGGCGAGATCGAGCCGGGCCGGGAGCCTACGAGGGTCGCCGCCGCGGGCGACGGTGATCATGGAGTCCGGGAACCGCGCGGCGAGCCCCTCGGCAGGGGTGACCACGTGCTCGGGGTGGACGGTCGAGCTGCCGCCGCCGAGCACGTGCGGGCGGACGGCGTTGGGGCCGACGAGCGCGATCGACGCCGGTGCCGGCCGGTCCCACACGGGGTTCGCGTCGTCACGGCGCAGGACGACGGTAGCGCGCGCCGCGGTCGAGCGGACGAGAGCAGCGAGGTCGCCCGTACGGGTGACGGGCCGCGCGGGGTCGTCGAGAGCGCCGACACGGCGGGCGAGGAGAAGGATCCGGGTGACCTTGTCGTCGATGGTCTCCTCGGTGACGGCGCCGTCGCGGACGGCCTGCAGAAGGCGCTCCTCCCACGGGCCGCCGGGCCCGGGCATGACGACGTCGAGGCCACCGTTCGCGCCGCCGACGGTGTCGTGGGCGGCGACCCAGTCGGAGACGACGACACCGTCGAAGCCGAGCTCGTCCTTGAGGAGGTCGACGAGCAGGTGGTGGTGGCCGGTCATCGGCGAGGTCTCGACGTCGTCGTCGACCTGGTTGTACGCGGCCATGATGGACCAGGCGCCCGCGTCGACCGCGTGCTCGAACGGTGCGAGGTAGACCTCGCGCAGGGTCTGGGCGTCGAGGTGGGCGACGTACGTGGTGCGGTCGGTCTCGGAGTCGTTGGCGACGTAGTGCTTGATGCACGCGGCCACGCCCTGGTCCTGGATGCCGCGGATGACGCTCGTGCCGATCTCGGCCGTGAGGAGTGGATCCTCGGAGTAGCACTCGAAGTGCCGTCCACCCACGGGCGTGCGCTGGATGTTCACCTGCGGAGCGAGGACCACGTCGACGCCGTGGTCGCGGGCCTCACGGCCGAAGGCCCGGCCGGCCTCGAAGGCGACGTCGCGGTCCCAGGTCGCGCTGAT
Organism: Sanguibacter sp. 25GB23B1; assembly: GCF_040012415.1. Lineage (NCBI taxonomy): Bacteria > Bacillati > Actinomycetota > Actinomycetes > Micrococcales > Sanguibacteraceae > Sanguibacter > Sanguibacter sp. 25GB23B1. The sequence continues at coordinate 58,636 of NZ_JBDYKL010000028.1, read as the reverse complement.
GGCGCTCGGTGCCGGGAAGAGGATCGACGTCTCCCCCGCCACCTCGCCGAGACCGCGGACCCCGACCGGGCCGTCGGACATCGCGATCGACCGGAGACCGATCGTCTCGAGGGGGTGGAGCCGCCAGGCGGTCGAGCCGGTGAGGAGCCGGATCTTCTCCTCTCGGGTGAGCTTGCCCACGAGGACCCGCAGGTCAGGGGCGCCGGTGGAGGCGTCCTCTCCGGGTCGGGACTGCAGTGTCACGAAGGCTCCTCGTCGTCGAGCGGGCTGGTGCGCGTTAACTTACAGTGCTGACAGTAAGTAAAACAAGACCGGATCGCGCCGCGTAGGATTCGCGTCTACCGGCCTCGCCCACGACCGCCGGACCGTGACCCGAAGGTGGCGTGACCCATGGCATCGACGAAGCGACAGCCGCGCATGCGGCAAGAGACGCTCCGGCGACGTGAAGACATCCTCAAGGCCGCCCTGACGACCTTCGGGAGCAAGGGCTACAACAACGGCCCGCTCACCGAGATCGCCGAGCAGGTCGACATGACCCACGCCGGCGTCCTCCACCACTTCGGGTCCAAGGACCAGCTGCTCCTCGAGGTGCTGCGCTACCGCGACGAGAACGACGTCGCCGAGCTCGCCGACCAGCACATCCCCGACGGCATCGACCTCTTCCGCCACCTCGTGCGCACCGCGTTCCTCAACGCTCGCCGCGCCGGGATCGTCCAGGCCTACGCCGTGCTCTCCGCCGAGTCCGTCACCGACGAGCACCCGGCCCGCGAGTTCTTCGAGACGCGCTACCAGACGCTCCGCGCCGAGGTTGCCCAGGCCTTCGAGCTCGTCTGCGCCGACCACGGCACGCCGCTGCCGCACTCCGTCCACCACGCCTCCGCCGCGATCCTCGCGATCATGGACGGCCTCCAGGTCCAGTGGCTCCTCGACCCCACCGATGTCGCGCTCGGCGAGGCGAGCGCGTTCGCCATCGACGCCGTCGTCTCCGCCGTCCTCGACCCGCGGCCCTCTCCCCTCGGTGACCCGGAGACGTGGCCGGTACCCGGGCCACGGCCATGACCGGCACCCTGCGCGCCGCACCACCCGTCGAGGCCCGCCGACGATGACGACCGACCCTCCCGGCACGGCCGTCGACTGGGTCACCGTCGAGGCGGCACTGCAGGACCAGGTGGTCCGGCTCGTCCACGAGGTCCGCCGCGACCGCCCGACGGACCGGGTCTACGGCGCTGCGATCCACGAGCTGTACGCCGAGCAGGGCGGCGTCATCGCGTGGCCTCTCGTCGGGGTCGGCACCGAGGGCGCTCTCGACTCGCTCGTCGAGGAGTCCGCTGCCGACGGTGGGAGCATGGTCGTGCCGCCGGAGGTCCTGCGCTGGGACACCGCGGCCTGGCCGGACCAGCTCGATCCCGGCGAGGCCGAGCGCACGCTGGCGGCGCGGGTCGAGGCGGCGGCCGTCGCCGACGGTGGGCACGGTTGGGACACGGTCCACGAGCGGTTCCTGCTCGCCGTCGTCCGCGCGTGCCGTGCGGCCTCGCGCGAGCTCGTCGCCGACGGGTCGGTCGACGCGGACGTCGTGGTCGTGGCCATGGACGAGGCCTGGGAGCTCGTGCCGCAGAGCCTCGACGCGGACCAGGTGCGCCGGCACTTCCCCGAGATCGCCGACGGGCCGAGGCTTCGCTCCTGAGCGAGGCCCCGGCCCGCGGCCGGTCGGCTGTCCGTCCTCGGGAAACGTACCGGCTGGCCTGGCCGCGCGACGGGACGTAGATTCGCCGGGTGCCGACGATCGCGACGACCCCTGATTCCCTCGGCGCCGCCATCGCCCGTGGCGGCCTGGTGCTCATCGACTTCTGGGCGGCGTGGTGCCGCCCCTGCCACCAGTTCTCGCCGATCTTCGCCGCGGCGTCCGACGCGCACCCGGAGCACGTCTTCGCGACGGTCGACACCGACCAGGAGCAGGGGTTGGCCCAGCGCTTCGGTGTGCAGTCCCTCCCGACGCTCGTCGTGGTGCGCGACGGCGAGATCGTCTACTCCCGTGCGGGCGTGCCTCGGCTGCGGGAGCTCGAGACGATCATCGCGGATTCTGCACGTTCTTTCACGAACGACTGCGTGACGGAGCTCGATCAGGACGCGACGACGCCGGGCACCTCCGCCAGGTCGTAGTACACGGGGATGCCGCGGGCCTCGGCGATGGCGACGTCCTGGTCGGCGCCTCGGGACTCCCCCGGCAGCCGCAGCACCGCGTCGCACCGCTCGAGCAGCCGCTCGGCCGTCGGGTACATGACCTGCTGCGCGAGCGGGTCCGTCGGGCCGCTCGCACCGGCGCTGCGGAGCACGGGCAGCGCCACCCACTCTCCTATCATGGGCACGTGCCCAGCCTGGAAGATGGGCCACGCCGCCTCTTCGAGGCGTTCGAGGTTGCGCTGCATGAGTGCGGGGTCGCCGTGGGTGCCGGACGCGTAGGGTCCGGCGACGAGGATCATCATCGATGTGGTCATGCGATGATGATAGTGCAAGAACGTGCAGAAACAAGAAGGAGTACGGATGCTTCCCGCCTCACGACGAGACCTGCTGCTCGAACGCCTCCATCGCGACGGCCGGCTCGTCGCCGGCGAGCTCGCCGCGGAGCTCGGCATCTCCGAGGACAGCATCCGCCGTGACCTCCGCGAGCTCGCCGCCGCCGGGCTCCTCACCCGCGTGTATGGCGGTGCGCTCCCGGTCTCCGCCGCCCTCGGCGACTACTCCGCGCGGACCGCCGTCTCGCCCGAGAGCAAGCGACGCGTCGCCGCAAGAGCCGCCGGGCTCGTCCTGCCCGGGACGACCGTCATCCTCGACGGAGGCACGACGACCCTCGAGGTGGTCCGAGCACTCCCCCGCTCCCTCGAGTGCACGGTCATCACGCACAGCCCGACGATCGCCGCTGCACTCCTCGACCACGCAGCCGACGTCTTCGTGCTCGGCGGACGGCTCTTCAAGCACTCGGCCGTCACCTCAGGCGCGGCAGCCGCCGAGGCAGCCGCACGCATCCGCGCCGACGTCTTCCTCCTCGGCGTCACCGGCGTGCACCCCGTCGGCGGACTCACGACCGGTGACCCCGACGAGGCGGCGATGAAGCGAGCGCTCGCAGCACGCGCAGCGGACACCTACGTCCTGGCGAGCACCGAGAAGATCGGTGCCGTCTCGCCGTACGACGTCCTGCCCCTCGCGGACGTCACCGCCGTCGTCGCCGACCCCCACGGTGACCCAGACATCCTTGAGGACCTGCGGGCGGTCGGGGTCGAGATCGTCGAGGCCTGACGCTCAACCGGCAGGCGTCTGGGCCGCCTCCGCCTCGGCCAGGTCCCCGAATCCACCGAGCACCACCGTCCACGTGATCGTCCGCTCGGTGAGGTTCTCCCCCGCCGCGGACGTCGCCTCGACAAGGTCCTCGTACAGCCCGAGCGTGCGGTCGGAGTACGTGCCCAGCTCACCCCGCAGGTAGGTCTCGAACGAGGTCTCCGCCACGGTGTCCTGCGACGTGCGCAGCGTCCGCATACCCCGTCCGAGCCCGGGGTACCTGTCGCAGAACGCCTCCGCCCACCCGACCTGGACCGCGACGACCGCCTCCTGGCGAGCCAGGCGAGTGTCGTCGAGGACGGGCAGGTACGGCGCGATCTCACGCGCGTAGCGCGCCGGTTCGGCCGAGGACATCATGCGTGCGTACTTCTCGGTGAGGAGGTTCGCTCCGCGCGCGTCGGCGTCGTCGAGGTCGCGCCCGTAGCTCTCCAGGAGCGAGAGCGTCCACGTGAGGAACTGGCTCACCCGCATCTGGTGGAAGGTGGGCCAGTCGCCCTGGCAGTCCGCTCGGCCACCCTCGTTGTTCACGCGCTGGAACTGCTCCCACTCGTGCGCGACGATCGCCTGGGCTGCCGCCAGGCGCTTCTCCTGCGGGTTCCTCGTCGTGGTCGTCGCGCTCATGGCTGCCTTCTTCGCGGTCTCGTGGTCCGTGGTCACAGGCTCTTCAGCCAGGGGTCGTCGATGTGAGCGGCAACGTGTCGACGCTGCCGCTCGAGGAAGGTCTCGTCGCTCCCGGTGAGCCCGCGGACCTGGAGCTCGACGACGATCGTCCGGCAGATCTGCTCGATGAGCTCCTCGAGCCGTTCGCGAGCAGCGGGTCCGCCGGCTCCGAAGCAGGCGGCCGACGAGAGGTGAGCGATCTCGGAGAGGTCGCTGTAGACACCGGGCAACCGGGATCCCATGCGTGCGCTGAGCCGGCGCAGCGCTGCGAACTGCCACTTGTAGTAGGGCAGGTACCCAGCGGCACCGGGGCCGTTGAGCAGGAAGACGAGCGACGCGGTCGCGCGCGCGAGCTCTGCGAGCGCGAGCCAGGCTGCCTCGCCGTCTCCGCGCGCGAGCATCCGCGGCACGTTGTACTGGCCGGCCTGGGCGATCATCCCGAGCCGGCGCGAGACGAGGGCGAGCTGGACGTCCCGCGGCATCCGGAGGAAGCTGCCGCGCGCGGCGCCGAAGGCACCGTGGGGGTCGGCGAAGACGGCACCGTTCGTCGCTGCCGCGAGCGTCGACTCGTCGAGCAGGAGCCACTCGTGCGTCCGGTCGGGCGCGGGCGCGCTGCGGTACCCGGTGATGCCGTCGAAGAAGTCGCCGATCTCGAACACCCCGACGCGGCGACCCGCGCCGCGAGCCCGTGATGTCTCGAGTCGCGGGCCGACGCCCCGGAAGGTGACGGGCAGGGCGTCGTAGTCTGCCTGGAGCTCGGCTCCGATCGCTGCGTGGTCGTCTGCGGTGAGCCACAGGCAGAATCCGGGCCCCATGTCGTGGTCGCGCGAGATCTCGTCGTCGAAGCCGTAGCACTCGGATCCGTGCCCGACGAGGCCGACGGCGATGCGACCACGGTGCTGCGGGTAGCGTGCCAGGAGCGGCTTGCCGTGGACCTCCCAGTACTCCCTCGCCAGCTGCATGCCGGTCGTCGCGGGTCCCTCCCGCGCGGGCTGCCGAGCAGCACTCTCGTGTCGCGGACGGGGCGATGGCCGGTCCGCGATGAGGGCTGCCTGCACCTGGTCGAGGTTGGCCGCGGTGACCGTGTAGTAGTCGGTGTCCGTGCCGTAGCACTCGGCGATGGTGTCGAGCGCCGTCCGGTAGAGGGTCTCGGCATCCTCGAGACGCCCTGCGCGGAAGCAGGCCTCGGCATGACCTGCGACGGCGGAGGCATAGTGGGCGTCGTTCTCGTGACCACCCGCGCGGAAGACGACGAGCGAGCGGTCGAGGAACGCTTCGGCCTCGTCGACGTGCCCGAGCGAGAAGTGGACGAGCGCGAGGTTGGTGCAGGTGGTCGCGACGTCGATGTCGCGCGCCGGGTCGTCCGAGGACGCTTCGAGGATCGTCAGCGCCGCGACGAGCTCGGCCACCGCCTCGGTCGGGTCTCCCATCTCGCTGAAGAGGATCGAGAGGTTGTTGTGCAGGGCCGCCAGGCGCCGGTCCGTGGGGGCCATCGAGGTCTCGCTCACGGTGAGCGCCTGTCGGTAGAGCGCGAGAGCGTCCTCGTGCCGACCGGCGGCCCGCAGTGCTGTCGCTGCATTGATGAGGGTGCTCGCGTGAGCGTCCGTCCCCGCGATACCCATCTCGTCCGCGAGCGCCAGCGCCTGGGTGCTCGCGGCGGCGGCGGCGTCGTGCCGGCTCTGGGAGCGGTAGAGGCCGACGAGCTCGTTGAGGAGCGTCAGCCGGGCGCCCCGGTCATCCGTCCGCTCAGCCTCGGCGAGGTGCGCGAGCAGGTAGGGCGCGGCGCGGGTGGCACCCTCGTGGGCCGCGAAGATCGCGTCGAGACCGCGCAGGACGGTCTCGACGTCGAAGGGCGTCGCGTCCGGTGGCTGAGGCGTGTTCACCTCCCTCACGCTTCCACACGGTTGCGGCTGCCGGTGGGGCTTTGGTCACCGAGCGCGTCTGGGACGTGTCGGTCTCGTCCGCGAGGACGTCGCGGAGATCGCCTGTGGCGCACGACCCCGGGGGTGCTGCGCGACGACGGGATCCTCGCCTACGGCCCGCAGGACGTCGTCGAGCGCACAATGACTCGGGGGGCAGCGTGCTGCTCATGCGGCGCCACGGTCGCGACCGGGAGTCTGTCTACCTGCTCGGTCTCGGGGCGATCAGCGACGACGTCGCCGAGGACGGCGAGCTCGTCACCGACGACCTCGTCGGGTGGCTCGCGCGCTGAGCCTGCGAGTCGAGGCCGAGCCCGGACACCAGGAGCGTCAGCGGGAGGGGCGCCTCGTCGCTCGTGGTCGTCCGGGCCCGCGCTGGTCCCCCGATCATCGCCTCATGCTGGGCGAGCACGGTCACGAGGGCGGAGTGGGGCACCTCGACGCCTGTCGGCGTGCCGGTGGTGCCTGAGGTGTAGACGAGGTAGGCGACGTCGTCGGGCGACGGCAGGGAAGGCAGGTGGTCTCCGACGGCCCCGACGACGTCGCCCGCGCAGCACACGTGCCAGGTGCGGTCCGGGCCTGGCGTCTGCTGGTCGGCGAGCAGCGCGAGGAGCGCGGGGGCCCGCTCGTCGTCCGTGACGAGGAGGCGAGCGTCGGCGTCGAGGAGGATCTGGGTGGTGCGATCGTCCGGGCAGGCCACGTCGACGGGCACGGCGACGGCGCCCGCGCGCAGGGTGCCGAGGATGAGCAGGACCGCGTCCGCCCGGCACGCCAGGGCTACGGCGACGCGGTCCCCAGGCTGCACACCGAAGGTCACGAGCCCACGAGCGACGGTCTCGACGACCTCGTTCAGCGCCTCGTAGGTGAACGTGCGCCCGACGTCGACGAGAGCGTTCGTGCCGGGCCGCTCGGCGACTGTGCGCGCGAGCTGGTCGAGGACCGTGACGCCGACGGGGTGATCGAGCTGCTGGACGGACCTCCCCTGCTGTCCCTGGTCCGGCTGCTCGTCATGCTCGTTGCTCGTCACGTGTGCGCTCTCCTCGTCGGCTGCCCCGGTCGGGGTCGCACGAGGGGTTCGGAGCCGACGGGGAGACGGATGGGTCGGTGCGCGGGTGAGCCCACGACGAGCCTGTGTGCGCCACATCACACCGACCTCGGGAAGCGCGCGGACCGGTTCTGTGGTTGTCGCCACCATGACTACCGAGACCGTCGCATCCGTCCCCTCCGACCTCGACGCGATCTTCGAGATCGACGCGGCCACCGCTGACCTCCTCTTCCGTGAGGCCCGCACCGTCAACGTCTTCGAGGACGCGGCCGTGGCGGACGAGAAGATCCAGGCCGCCTACGACCTCGTGCGATGGGGACCGACAGCGATGAACACCGTTCCGCTGCGCCTCCTCGTGGTACGCGACGCCGGTGCCCGCGCGCGGCTCGCCGAGCACATGGCTGACGGCAACAAGGCCAAGACGCTCGCGGCGCCCCTGACGATCATCGCCGCGGCGGACCCAGCCTTCCACGAGCACCTGCCGCGCCTGTCGCCGCACATGGAGGGTGCACGCGAGCGCTTCGAGGCTGCGGGCGAAGACACGCGCGTCGGGATGGCTCGCACGTCGGCGCTCATCCAGGTGGGGTACTTCGTCGTCGGTCTTCGCGCAGCCGGGCTCCACGTCGGGCCGATGGGCGGCTTCGACGCCGCAGCCGTCGACGGCGAGTTCTTCGCCGAGAACGGGTGGCGGTCGCTCGTGGTCATCAACGTCGGGACGCCCGCGAGCGAAGGCGCGTCCTACCCGCGCCAGACCCGGCTGAGCTTCGACGAAGTCTCGCTCACCCTCTGAGCCCGTCCGGACGTCCGGGCAGCCGTCAGGTCCGCTCCCCGGACCGAGGTGCGGCGGGGAGCTCCACGGTGGTGCGGAGGCCGCCTCCCTGCCGCGCGACGATCGTGAGCGTCCCGTCGTGCGCCGCTGCGATGCTCTGGACGATGGCGAGTCCCAGACCGACGCCCGCGTGGTGCCCGCGGATGCGCCCGGAACCACGCTGGAACGGCTCGGTGAGCGTCGAGACCACCGCGGGAGAGACCTGCTCCCCCGTGTTCTCGACACTCAGCGCGACCGCTCCGGGACGGACCGCCGTGCGCACCCACACCTGCCCACCTGCGGGCACGTTGTGGACGATGGCGTTGTGGACGAGATTCGTCGTCATCTGCAGCAGCAGCGACGGCGATCCCACCGCCAGGGCGACGTCCCCGGACACGTCGAGCGTCACGTCGTGCGTGTCCGCGAGAGCGAGCAGCGTCTCCGCTGCTTCTTCCGCGGCGAGGGAGACGTCGACGGTCTCCCGCGCGAAGGACCGCCGGTCGGCGCGGCTGAGCAGCAGCAGCGCCTCGGTGAGGTCGATCGCTCGGGTGTTGACGATGCCGAGACGCTCGACGAGCTCGGTGGTGTCCCGTGCCGGGTCGTTGCGAGCCACCTCGAGGAGCGTCTGCGTGATCGCCAGCGGGGTGCGCAGCTCGTGGGAGGCGTTCGCGGCGAACCTCTGCTGCTCGGCGACGTGCGCCTCGAGCCGGGCGAGCATCGTGTCGAAGGCGTCGGCGAGCTCGCGGAACTCGTCGTTGCGACCCTCGAGCCGGATCCGGTGGGACAGCGAACCGTCGGCGGCGGCGCGGGTCGCGTCCGTGATGCGGCTGAGCGGCGCGAGGACCCTGCCTGCGAGGACCCATCCACCGAGCAGCCCGAGCACGAGCAGGAAGGCCAGCGCGGCGCCGGCAGCCGGGACGAACGCTCGCACGAGGTCCGTGCGGTTGGGGACGAACGGGCCGCTGACGTCGATCCGGACGTCGGGGACGTACCGCAGGAGGAACACCCACACGGCCGACAGGAGCACGGCGCCCGCCAGCATGAGGAACCCCGCGTAGCTGAGCGTGAGCCGCACGCGGACGCTGACCCCGCGGCGCCTGGTCACGGCGGGATCACCCACGGTCAGGAGCGGTCGCCGTGTCGATGCGGTACCCGACGCCGGGCACCGTCGCGATGAGCCACGGCTCTCCCAGGCGCTTGCGCAACGCCGAGACGGTGATGCGGACGGCGTTGGTGAACGGGTCCGCGTTCTCGTCCCAGGCACGCTCCAGGAGCCCTTCGGCGCTGACGACCCCGCCGCCGGCGGCGACGAGCACCTCGAGGACGGCGAACTGCTTGCGCGTGAGCGCGACGTACCGGCCGTCCCGGTAGACCTCCCGGCGGAACGGGTCCAGCCGGAGGCCGTCGATCTCCCACACGGGAGGCCGGGTGTGCGCGCGCCGACGATCGAGAGCGCGGAGGCGCAGGACGAGCTCTCGGAGCTCGAACGGCTTGGTGAGGTAGTCGTCGGCACCCACCTCGAAACCGGAGGCCTTGTCGTCGAGACGGTCGGCGGCGGTGAGCATGATGATGGGTGTACCGCTCCCCGAGGCGACGATGCGGCCGGCGATCTCGTCCCCCGACGGACCGGGGATGTCGCGGTCGAGGACGACGATGTCGTAGGTGTTGGTGCCCAACAGCTCCCAGGCGGTGTCGCCGTCGCCCGCGATGTCGGCTGCGATCGCCTCCAGGCGCAACCCGTCACGGATGCCCTCGGCCAGATAGGGCTCGTCCTCGACGATCAGCACTCGCATGCCCTGATGCTACGAGCCGGGACGTCTCGTGCGTGTATGCAGAACCGCAGACGCGCGGGCAACACCACGGCGCCTTGACTCGTGCCATGACCTCCAACACACCAGCGCGGACGGCCCGTCGCCGGGCTCTCCCGGTGCTCCTCGTCGCCGTGGCCCTCGTCGTCCTGGCGATCCTCGGCGCCCTCGCCTCACGGTCGGTGACCGCCTCGGTCGCCTCGGTGGCGACGTCCCTCTCGTCGACGGCCGATCTGCCGGACAGCGACCACAGCCCGGTCGATCCCGACGGTCAGCGCGGCGGCTCCGACGGAGCGGTCCTCGTCGGAGACGACGTGCCGGAGGTGACCAACCTCGACCCGGACCTCCTCGCGGCCCTCCGGCTCGCTGCGACGGATGCCACCACCGACGGCGTCGAGATCCAGGTCGCCAGCGGCTGGCGGCCTCCGGAGCTCCAGGAGCGGCTGCTGCGCGAGGCCGTCTCGACGTACGGCTCGGAGGCCGAGGCCGCGCGATGGGTGGCCACCGCGGAGACCTCGGCGCACGTCTCGGGCGACGCGGTCGACGTCGGCCCCTACGACGCCATCCTGTGGTTGTCCGAGCACGGCGCGGCCTACGGGCTGTGCCAGATCTACGTCAACGAGTCCTGGCACTACGAGCTGCGCCCCGACGCGATCAGCCAGGGCTGCCCGCCGATGTATGCCGACCCCACGCAGGACCCGAGGATGCAGCCGTGAGCGGCCGACCGCGACCGTCGTCCAGAGCTCGTCGGCAGAGCTCCCGGCCCAGCGCTTCCGGCCCAGCACTTCCGGCTCAGAGGTCGCGGTACATGATGTGGAGCCCGACGAGGCCGTGCGTCGGGTGGGCGAACGCTGCGGGGACGGTCGCGAGCACACGGAACCCGACGGACTCCCAGAGGCGCACGGCTCGCGTGTTGGTCTCGACGACGGCGTTGAACTGCATCGCCCGGTAGCCGTCGGCGCGAGCACCGTCGAGGACCGCCCGTGCCAGCGCCTGCCCGACGCCCCTCCCGGCGCCTGCAGGTCCGACGACGAAGCTGGCGTTGGCGACGTGCGCACCCGCGCCGGGGTGGTTCGGCAGGTACTTCGCCGTCCCGAGCACGACGCCAGGGTGGTCGGAGGCCGCGGAGCCGACGGCGACGAGCACCCGCGCGCCAGGAGCGGCCGTCCAGGCGGTGCGCGCCTCGGCCTCGGTCATGTCGCGGGGGTAGGTGTACGTCTCGCCCGCCCGGAAGGCCGGCTCGAGCGCGCACCAGATGCCTGGCCAGTCCTCGTCGGTCGCCTCGCGCACGGACACGTCTGGGTTCACGCGTCGATCGTAGGCCGCCGCGGTCGGTGCTCCCCGTCGACCGCTCACCGCGTCGCCGACGCCCAGACCGGGACCTTCCACCCTACCGACGGCACATCTCGACGTGCTTGCATGGGTGAACAGGCTACGACGCCCCGTCGGTCCCACCCGAGGCGCCAGCAGCGAGCGCGATCCACGAGGGGGAACCGCCATGGACGTCGTCGACGCACGCATCGAGAGGATCCTCGCCGCTGCGGCGAAAGCTCCGAGCGTGCACAACACCCAGCCCTGGGCGGTGGACGTGCACGGTGAGAGGATCACGGTCCACGCCGACCCCTCCCGACAGCTGCGCCACGCCGACCCGTCCGGTCGTGAGATGTACGTCAGCTGCGGTGCGTTCCTCTTCAACCTCCGGGCCGCGGCACGTCGTGAGTCCCTCACCGCCGTGACGACCGTGCTGCCGAGCCCTGCCGACGAGCTGCTCGTCGCCCGCGTCAGGCTGGAGCCCGCGCAGGAACCTCTGGTGGACGAGCTCGAGCTGGCGGTCGCCATCGACCACCGCAGGACGACCCGGGCTCCGTTCGACGACGAGCCGCTCGACGTCGACGTCCTCGGCGAGATGCAGGACGCGGCTCGGGACGAGGACGCGCACCTGCGGGTGATCCACCCGTGGGACCCTGTCCGGACGGAGGTGCTCGACCTGGTCCGCCGGTCGGAGGCCCTCGCGGCCGAGGACGACGTCGCCCTCGGCGAGGAGCTGGCATGGACGACCGTCAGCCCGCTGCGTCATGACGGGATCCCTGCTGAGCTGCTCGGCCCCAAGGATGCCGAGGGACAGCGTCCGGGACGCCGCTCCTGGGCTCACGCCGGACCGGGAGAGGGGACGTTCGAGCACCGGTCGACGATGGCCGTCCTGGCGACGGCCCAGGACGACCACCGGGCCTGGGTGGCGGCAGGTCAGGCGCTGGAGCACCTGCTGCTCGTCGCCACCACCTACTTCGTCCACGCGTCCTTCCAGACGACCGTCCTGGAGAACCCGACGACCCGCCACGACCTGCGCCGCGCGTTGAACCTCGACGGGCCTCCGCAGATGCTCATGCGCCTCGGGTACACCGGGACGCAGCGGCACACGCCGCGGCGGTCGGTCGACGAGATCGTCGTCAACCGCCGTACGGGAGCACCAGAGGATCCTGCGGCGCCCGCGGCACCCGGCGACTGAGGCGGCCGACAACCGATCGAGACACCGCGAGCACGGCCGCCCGTGGAGGGTAGACCCATCCGGCCGTGCCGAAGGGCCTGTGCACCCGGGCCTGGCGGCACTGTCAGGATCATCGGGCTCGGAGAAGCGTAGGTGGCGCAGTCCGTCGGCGCACCGGAGGCCACCATGAGCAGCTTGCAGGACCCCACGATCGTCGTCGGGGTCGATGGCACGCGCGAGTCGCTGCGAGCGCTCCGGTTCGCCGTGACGGAGGCCGAGAGGACGGGTAGCGAGCTGGTCCTCGTCAACGCCGTGCACGAGGTGGTGCCGTTCGCGCCGATGTGGCCGTTCCTCCTGAGCGAGACGCTCATCGATGTGGGGCACGAGCTGCTCGCGGACGCGCGGACGGTTGTGGACGACCTGTCTCGGGGACGTGTCGGGTGCCGGCTCGTGACGACGCTCGGACCAGCGGTCAGCGTCCTGGCCACGGCTGCGGAACGGGCGCGGCTCATCGTCCTCGGCCGTCGTGCGGCGGGAGTCGTGGAGCGGCTCTTCACCGGCAGCACCACCTTCGGTGTCGTGGCGCGTGCATCGTGCCCGGTGGTGAGCGTCCCTCCCGACTGGGTGGACGATCGCCGGCACGGCCGCCTGGTCGCTGCCGTCGACGGTTCCGCGGCGTCGTCGTCCGTCCTCGCGTCCGCGTTCGCCGCTGCGCAGGAGCGGTCTGCGCGTCTGGACGTGGTGCACTGCTGGCGGCTCGATCCGTTCTACGACTATCTCGTCGACGAGGCGTCGGTCCAGGAGGAGTGGAACACCCGGACGCGGGACAGGATCCATCGCCTCGTCGAGGAGTGGGCCCCGCGCTATCCGAGCGTCGAGGTGAGCACACGGCTGGAGTACGACGAGGTCGCCGACGCGCTGGTCCGCCGCTCGCACCACGCCGACGTCATGGTCGTCGGGCGCCACGGTCACGGCGGGATCGGCACCCGGGTGGCCATGACGAGCCCCGGCAGCACCACGCGTGCCCTGCTCCAGCACGCACGGTGTCCCGTCGAGGTCGTCCCGACGAGCGAGTCGCACGCGACCGCACCGGACGTCGGAGAACCGGGCGCGATCAGGCACGGCACGACCACGGCCTGAGTGTCACGGAGCGAGGTCGAGATGTCGCAGGACTACGCTCGGCACGTGGACAGGACCTCAACAGAGGTGCAGGACGCGATACTGCGTGCCGTCAGCGGTATCTCCTCCGACTTCGACCTGCGTGACCTGCTCGTCGGTGTGGTGCGCGCCGCGTGCACGGTGTCCGGTGCGCGCTACGGGGCGCTCGGTGTGATCGGCGACTCCCGGCGTCAGCTCGTCGAGTTCGTCGCCGAGGGTCTGACCGAGGACGAGCGCGCACGGATCGGTCCGCTGCCGACGGGGCGTGGCCTCCTCGGTCACCTCATCGACCATCCGGAGCCGCTCCGGATCGACGATCTCGGCACCCACCCGGCCTCGACCGGGCTCCCGCCGGGCCATCCTCCGATGGCGACCTTTCTCGGCGTCCCGGTCGCAGTGCGGGGGCGCGTCTTCGGGAACCTCTACCTCACGGAGAAGGCCACCGGCCCGTTCACTCTCGACGACGAGCAGGCTGTCCTCGCCATGGCGCGCCTGGCGGGGATCGCCATCGAGCACGCCAACCTCCTCGTCATGTCGGGACGCCGCGCGCGGTGGCTCGAGGCGAACGCGCTCATGCCCGGCGACGTGCTGCGGGCGTCTCTCCCCCACGACGCGCTGGTCGCCGTGCTCGACCGCGCGCTGGAGGCGTCCCAGGGACTGACCGCGATGGCGATCGCCCCGACCCCGACGGGACGCTTCGCCGTCCGCGCCGCCGTAGGCGACGTGAGCGTCGACCCGGCGGCGACTCTCGAGGCGCTCCATCCGGCGCTCATGCTCGCGATGGCCGCGTCGAGCACGCGCTCGACCGTCCTTCCCTCGGGGAGGGCGGTGATGACGCGGCTCGTCCTCGACCCCCTCACGCGCGGCGCTCTCGTGATCGTGCTGCACCCCGGTCGTTTCGCCGGCGACGCGAGCGACGACTCGGACCTCGTCGCCGACTACGCCCGTCAGGCCTCGCAGGCGCTCGAGCGGCATCATGCGCGCTCGACCCAGGAGCAGCTGGCCGTCCTCGCCGAGCGCAACCGGATCGCCCGCGACCTGCACGACGTCGTCATCCAGCGGCTCTTCGCGCTCGGTCTCCAGCTCAAGTCCATCAGCAACGGCCTCGATGCGGAGACCGCCGCCCGGGTGCACGCCGTCATCGGCGACCTCGACGGCACCATCGGTGAGATCCGCCGCTCCATCATCGACCTCAGGCCCACGGACCGGCAGCGGTCCGTCCGTGCCAAGATCCAGACGCTCGTCACCGAGTACGCCCACGTCCTGGGGTATGCGCCGGCCCTGACCATGACGGGCCCCGTCGACACGCTGGTGGAGCCTGCTCTGCACGATCACGTCGTCGCGGTCCTGCGGGAGGCACTGTCGAACATCGCCCGGCACGCGTCGGCGACCAGGGTGTGGCTCGATGTCGACGTCAGCACCGCTCGCCTCGTGTGCACGGTGTCCGACGACGGGGTGGGCTGCGAGCGCCACGTGCCGCTCGGCGGGCTCCGCAACCTCGCGGAGCGGGCGACGGAGCTCGGCGGCCAGATGCAGGTCGGCGAGCGCAGCCCGCACGGGTGCATCGTCACGTGGCAGGTGCCGCTCGACGTGGGCTGATCGCGTACGGTGGCGCTCGCTCCCCAGCAGTCACCAGGTGTGGAGCTTGGTCGCCAGGACGGCTGCCTGGGTCCGGGACTCGAGGCCGAGCTTGGTGAGGATGCTCGAGACGTAGTTCTTCACGGTCTTCTCGGACAAGAACATGTGCGAGGCGATCTGCCTGTTCGTCTGGCCCTCGGCGACGAGCATGAGGACCCTGTGCTCCTGCTCGCTCAACGACGCCAGCACGGGCTCGTGATCAGCGCCCCGACGGAGCCGTTCGAGCACGCGGGACGTCAGTGCCGGGTCGATGAGCGACTGCCCTGCGTGCACCCTGCGCACGGCAGAGACGACGTCCGACCCGGCGATGACCTTGAGCAGGTACCCGGACGCTCCCGCCATGATCGCAGCGAACAGCGCCTCGTCGTCGTCGTAGGAGGTGAGGATGAGCGCGTGCACCTCGGGCACGGTCGACCGGAGCTCGCGGCACACCTCGATCCCCGACCCGTCAGGGAGCCGGACGTCGAGCACGGCGACGTCGGGACGCAGCGCGGGGATCTCGTGCAGCGCTGCTCGGGCGGTCCGGGACTCGCCGACGACCTCGATGTCGCCTTCTTCCTCGAGCAGCCCGCGCAGCCCGCGTCGGACGATCTCGTGGTCGTCGAGCAGATACACACCGATCCGCGCCATGCTCCAGTTCTACCCCGGCTGGGGAGGGTGCGCCACGGCTGCTTCCCGAGCGGCGCGCAGAAGGTGCGGGACGAGCAGGACGAGCCATGCGGCGGTCGGGAGGAGAGACGCCATCGCGATCACGAGCCCGACGGAGCCGGCGTTCGCGGGAACGAGCATGGTCACGCCCGTGAGGACCCCGACGAGACCGGGGAGACGCCCGAAGACACGGTGCCGGACCATCGCCGCGGAGTAGAGAAGGGTGCTGACCGCGCCCAGCACGTAGCTCGTAGCGAAGGTGCCACCGTCGTAGAGGGTCAGGAGCGTCGTGCCTGCGGCCCGCAGGTCCGCCCGGTCGGTCTCCGAGGTCGCCGACGCGTACGCGTCGCTGAGCATCCACATCGAGAACGTGGCCTCTCGCGAGACGACGAAGAGCACGAGGCTGAACAGGCCCACGATCAGTGCCAGCAGGCTCCACGCGGGCGCGACGCGCCGGACCACGACGTAGAGCGCCACGTAGAACGGGATCATCGCGAGGTAGTCGAGGGTGAGCAGGAGGTCCAGGTCGACGAGCCCGAGGACGGGGTTCTCCTGGAACCGCTCGAAGAAGCCCTCGACGGTGTCCGGCGGCGGGCTGAGGAGGAAGACCGCGGCCTGGACGGGCATGAGGACGAGGACCATGACGGCGGCCGCCGCTCCCAGGCGGAGGAGACCAGCCCACGCGTCGCCGACGGGTTCCGATCGAGGGACCTCGGCGCTCATCTGTCGAGCGGCACGAACTCGACCGGGCAGCGAGCGTGCTGGACGAGCGCTCGAGCGATGCTCCCCGGCGCGGCCAGCGCCAGGCGCCCTTCCACAGCCCCGAGGTCATGGCGCCCGAGCACGAGGACGTCAGCATCTGCGGACCGGCGGACGAGCGCTCGGGTGGGGTCGGCGTACTCCAGGTGGGTGGTGACGTGCACGTCGGGATGGTCGGCCGCGCACTCGTCGACGAACGTCGCGATCACCTCGGCGGTGCGCACGCCCCACTCCTTCTGCACCAGCTCGTCGTCGACCAGGTAGGCGTACAGCGAGCCGAGCTTCCAGCAGTGGACCACATGGAGCTCGGCCGAGCTCGTGGCGGCGAGCTCGAAGGCGTGCGCGAGCACCTCGGTCGAGGTCGCCGATCCGTCGACCGCCGCGATCACCCGAGCGTCCGGCCGGGGCCCGTCCCATCCGCGGGGGACGCTCACCACCGGGCACCTGGCGCGGGCGACGACCCCGAAGGTCGTGGTGCCGGTGAACAGGTGCTCGAGCGTCCCGCCGGGTCGATGACCGATCACGACCAGGCGCGCGTCGACGGCCGCCGCTGCCAGGACCGAGACGGCCGGCCCGAGCGCGACGTGCGTCTGGACGGCCATGGTCGTGCCGGCGGTCTTCTCGACGAGCCGGACGGCGTCGGCCAGGACCTCCCTGCCGACGTCCATGAGGCTCTCGCCACCGATCAGCGGGCCCAGGGTGGAGATCGGCACCATCTCGTGGACGGCGTTGACGAGGAGCAGACCGCACCCGACCTGCTCAGCGCGGCGTACCGCGAAGCGCAGCGCACGTCCCGAGTCCGGCGATCCGTCGACACCGACGACGATCGGCGTGTTCAGGTCCGTGTCCATGACGACCTCCAGAGCCGTGGTGGTGTGTCCGTACTCCTCAGCCTGGTCCCGCCGGGTCCGGCCCGACAGGGCCAACGGCCCTCCACGACGCGGTCCCTTCGGCACGGTGTGGTCGATCTACGGGGGCAAGGACGTGACTTTCAGCCCTGACCGCCTCGCGAGCCTCGTGGAACGCTGGAGGTGTCACCTCTGCGGGACACGAGGTCCGGTGGAGGGTCTCACCGAGAGGAGCACCCCGTCATGAGTCGCACATGGGACGTCGCCGTCCACCTCTTCGATGCCGATGACATCGATCCGGACGGCATCCAGACGACAGCGCACGCCGTCCTCACCACGGCGTCGGGCACGTCGCTCGACGGCTACGGCCTCGCACGACGCAACCCGCACGACATGGCCGTCCTGGAGATCGGCGAAGAGCTGGCTGCCGCACGGGCCCTGCGGGACCTGGCAGACAAGCTGCTCGAGGCCACGTCGGAGGACATCGCGAAGATCGAGCACCACCCGGTCGACCTGCGTCGCTGAGGCACCGCGCACTGCTCCGTGGGGACGGACCGCGAGCGGGAAGTCGTGCGTCTCGTCACCCTGGGTCTGAGCAACCAGGAGATCGCCGCACACCTCGTCATGAGCCCGCTCACCGCGAAGACCCATGTGAGCCGCGCGATGGTCAAGCTCGGCATGCGGGACCGGGTCCAGCTCGTCGTCCTCGCGTACGAGACGGGTGCGGTGCGGGTGGGTGAGCGGGCCTGACTCGGAGCGCTCTCAAGCCGTGGGGGCGCCGCTGTCCCCTGGCCGATGCCGCCACCTTCACAGTAAGCCCGTGGTAGGGGCTTGCCGCAAGCCCCCTGTGACGCGAGACGATCTGTCCTTCTCCGGCCCCGACCAGGGATCAGGCGAGCGAGATGGAAGGTCCTCACATGATCGACGTGATCATCGTCGGTGCCGGCCCGACCGGCCTCATGCTGGCCGCCGAGCTGCGCCTGCACGACGTGCAGGTGCTCGTGCTCGACAGGGACACCGAGCCCACCGGCCAGGTGCGGTCGCTCGGCCTGCACGTGCGCAGCATCGAGATCCTCGACCAGCGCGGGCTGCTCGAGCGCTTCCTCGAGCACGGAACGCGGTATCCGCTCGCGGGGTACTTCGCGGGGATCGACAAGCCGCTGCCCGACGACCTCGACACGGCGCACGGCTACATCCTGGGCATCCCCCAACCCACCACGGACCGCTTGCTGGCGGAGCACGCCACGGAGGTCGGCGCCGAGATCCGGCGCGGCTGCGACGTCGTCGCGCTGACCCAGGACGACGAGGGCGTCACCGTCGAGCTTGCTGAGGGGACACGGTTGCGCTCGCGCTACGTCGTCGGCTGCGACGGTGGACGCAGCACGGTGCGCGCCCTGCTCGGTGTCGGGTTCCCGGGCGAGGCCGCGAGCACCGAGTGGTTGCTGGGCGAGATGGAGGTGACCACTCCGCCGGACGAGCTGGCCGCGACCGTCGCACGTGTCCGGACGACTCAGCGAGGGTTCGGCGCCGGCCCCTCCGGCCCCGGGGTGTTCCGCGTCGTCGTGCCGGCCGAGGGCGTGACGGAGGACCGCGCGGCCGCTCCAACGCTCGACGAGCTCAAGGCTCGGCTGCGGGCGGTCGCCGGCACCGACCTCGGTGTCCACTCCCCGCGCTGGCTGTCCCGTTTCGGCGACGCGACCCGGCTCGCCGAGCGGTATCGGGTCGGTCGCGCGCTCCTGGCAGGAGATGCCGCGCACGTCCACCCGCCGCTCGGCGGGCAAGGGCTCAATCTCGGTGTCCAGGACGCGTTCAACCTCGGGTGGAAGCTGGCCGCCGAGATCGACGGCTGGGCACCGGACGGTCTGCTGGACACCTACGAGTCGGAGCGCCGCCCGGTGGCAGCCGACGTGCTGAGCACCGCCCGGGCGCAGAGCGAGCTCTTGTCCACCGAACCAGGACCCCAGGCGGTACGCCGACTGCTGTCAGAGCTCATGGACATCGACGACGTCAACCGTCGCCTCGTCGAGAAGATCACCGCGATCGGCATCCGCTACGACGTCGGCGTGGGCCACCCGCTGCTCGGTCGACGGTTGCGGGACGTCGAGCTGGGGCGCGGGCACCTCTACGCGCAGATGCACGAGGGCCGTGGTCTTCTCCTCGACCCGGGCGGCCGTCTCTCGGTCGCGGGCTGGCAGGACCGGGTCGTGCACCTCGTCGACACCAGCGAGGAGCTCGACGCGCCCGCTGTCCTGCTGCGGCCCGACGGCTACGCGGTGTGGGTCGGCGACGACCAGCACACGCTCGAGCGTCAGATCGAGACGTGGTTCGGACAGTCGGCGCGGTCGAGCGTGAGGCCCGCCGCTCAGGACTGACGAACCGTCTTCTCCGAGCTCGTGACGATCTCCTCGCGCAGCACGGGCAGCGCCAGCACGAGCCCGAGCACGGTGCGCGCGGTGCGCTGGACCTCGCCGAGCGTGATGCCGTCGGGACGCGCGAGCGAGTCGAGCAGGGAGGCTGCCGCGGTCGCGTCGAAGTCGCCGGAGACGTGGTCGAACCAGCCGCCGGGCATGAAGACGTCGACCTGTGCCCGGACGCGGTAGGCGTCGTCGGTGAGAGCCGGGAAGTCGGGGTCGACGGCGTGCTGCATCCACCAGTCGGTGATGACCGTGCCCTCGAAGCCCCACTCGTCGCGCAGGATCGTCGTGCACAGCTCGTCGTTGTAGTGCGACCACACACCGTTGATCTTGTTGTACGACGTCATGAGCGTGAGCGGCTGGGCCTCGGCGATGCAGATCTGGAACCCGCGGAGGTAGATCTCCCGCAGGGCTCGCTCGGAGACGCGCGAGTCGTTGAGGTTGCGGTTGGTCTCCTGGTTGTTGCACGCGAAGTGCTTGGGGCAGGCGGCCACGCCCGCTTCCTGGACACCGGCGACGACCGCCGCGGCGATGAGGCCGGTGACGAGCGGGTCTTCCGAGAAGTACTCGAAGTTGCGTCCGCAGAGGGGGTCGCGGTGGATGTTCATCCCGGGGCTGAGCAGCACGTGGGTGCCCTTGCGAACCATCTCCGCGCCGTGGCGCGCGGCGAGCCGCCGCACGAGCGGGGCGTTCCACGTCGAGGCCAGCGCAGCGCCGCACGGCAGGAGCGAGGCGTAGGCGGAGAGTCGGATGCCGGAGGGGCCGTCCGTCGTCGTGACGGGAGGGACGCCCCGGTCGCGGAGCGACTCGGTGATGCCGCCGAGCACGCCGGCGTTCCCGGCCGCGCCGAGCGGGCTGTCCATGACGAGGTCGCCGCGCGTGAGCGCCTCGAGGTCCGTGTGGGACAGCTGTGCCACGAAGGCGTCGAGCGTCGCGGTCCCGTCGGCGACGTCGGCGAGGGTGATGCCCTGGTCCCCGGTCGGTTCCAGCGCCGGGACGTCGCGCGCCTCGATCCGCTCGCGCCGCGACACCTGCCGGGTCGGGACGTCCTGCCACCCGACGACCGCGCGGCCTGCGGCGTCCCGGTCGAGGGTCATCCGCTGGAAGGGGTGCTCCGTGGCCGGGGCGCACGCCTCGGTCAGCTGCTCGACGACCCGCAGCTCGTCGATCGTGAAGGACGCGACCTCGGTCGCGGTGCGCACGTCGGTGCCGGCGTGGACCGTGTAGGTCCCGGCCTCGAGGACGTAGGCGGACCGGTGACCGGTCGCTCCGGAGTCGTCGTACGACGCGAGCGAGGAGATTGGCACCGTGAGCTGCACCGTCTCGCTCTCACCCGGTGCGAGCCGTTGCGACTTCGCGAAGGACGCGAGCGTCCGGGCGGGCTTGCCGAGCACGCCGTCGGGTGCCTGGACGTAGACCTGGACGACCTCGGTCCCCGGGTGCTCAGTCCCGGTGTTGCTGACCCGGGCCTCGACGGTGATGTCCTGGTCGCCGACCGCGGCCGTCGTCGTCACGTCGAGCGTGGTGTAGCCGAGGCCGAAGCCGAAGGGGAAGAGGACGGTGTCGGTGGCGAAGGTCTCGAAGTACCGGTAGCCGACGTAGATGTCCTCGGCGTAGTCGTTGTGCTCGAGCCCGCCGAAGTTCTGCGCGCTCGGGTAGTCGACGTAGTGACGCGCGATCGTGTCGGTGAGGCGTCCGCCGGGAACCTGGGCCCCGGTGAGCACGTCCGCGACGGCTCGCGCGCCTTCCATGCCGCCCTGCCAGGCGTAGAGGACCGAGGAGATCGACGATCCGTACTCCTCGAGCCAGGCGAGGTCGATGACGTTCCCGCAGTCGAGGACCACGACCGTGTGCGTGAACTCGGCGGTGACCGCGTCGAGCAGCGCTCGCTCCGCGTCCGTGAGGTAGTAGCTGCCCTTGCTGAGCGTGTTCTCCCGGGCCTCGCCTGCGGCCCGGCCGATGACCACGACGGCGACGTCCGTTCGCCCCGCGACGGCCTGCACGGCCTCGCGGTCGAGCGGCATCTCGTCGAAGTAGCGCGGCCAGTTCCCCCATGTCCCCTCGTCGGGCACGTTCGCCGCGCACCACCGCGTGTAGGTCTCGGCGAGCTCGGCGTCGACGGCAACCCGGTCGCCGTCGCGCAGCGCGTCGAGGATGTTCCACGAGTACGGGGCGTTGACGTCCCCGCCGGAGCCGTAGCCGACGGCGAAGTAGTCGATCTGGACGCGACCGAAGAGCGCGACGCGCGCACCCGCGCGCAGCGGGAGCGTCCCGTCGTTGCGGAGGAGGACCGCGCCGTCGGCGGCGGACTCCCGGCACAGCGCCGCGAGCTCCGGGTCGACGAACGTGTCGGTGTCGACCAGGTGCGTGGACGCCTGCGCCAGCTCCTGCTCCCCTGGTGCGAGCGTCTGGCCGGGGCTGTCCGTCGTCGAGTCCATCGGACGATTCTCCATGATCAGACCTCGAGGGTGCTGCGGTCGACGCCTACGTGGACATCGAGGACCGACACCCCGGCGAGGTCGTCCGCCGTGAGGGACAGCCCGCCGCGACGGTAGTGCGCCGCGGTCTCGACCCCGGTGAGGGGCGCCCCGTCGGCGAGCACACGGACTCCCCCGCTGCCGGGCTCGACGTGGAAGCGCACGGTGCGTCGCTCGCCGACGAGGTCGATGCTCATCGTCAAGCCGTCGTCCTCGAGAGCGAGGACGGGGTCGACGACCACCGAGCCGGCGCGCTCGACGATGCCGAGCGCCCCCTGCACCAGCTGGCGCAGGTAGATGCCCGGTCCGCTGGAGTAGACGCGCCACCCGCCCTTGACCCCGACCGTGCCGTCGCGCAGACGGTCGAAGTTCGCGGCAGCGTCGTAGCGGTCCGTGAAGGCCGCGTCGGACGACGAGTAGTAGCAGTTGCGCTGGCGCGGCAGGCTCGTGCTCAACCGCTCGAACTGGCCGACCGGGCTGATGCGCAGCAGCTCGGCGACGAGCCGCTCCCGGCCGAGCGTCGCGAGCGCCTGGGTGTAGCGGATGTGGGCGTGGGTGTACATGAGCCCGACCTCGCGGCCGAAGTTCGCGGCCTGCTCGCCGCGGCGGAAGAACCGCGTCTGCCCGTCGTGGAAGGGCGCGGGACGGTCCATGAGGCGCACGCCGTCGGGGAAGTGCAGGTGCTCCTCGACGAGGCTCTCGTGGCGCAGCACCTGGTCCGGGGTGAAGAGCCCGGCGATGATCGACCGGGTCATGGGGATGAGGCGGTACGACAACCCGGTCCGGTCGTCGCTCGGGTGCAGCACCGGCCACGGGCCCTCGGGGGCGAAGACGACGTAGCCGGCAAGCACGTCGTCGATGACGAGACGCTCGGTGAACTCGTGCGCGATGGTCGCCGCCTCGGCGGCGAGCTCGTCCGCGAGCGCCTCGTGCGCAGTGCCGCGCAGCTGGGCGTCGAGGGTGCTCGTCGCCTGGAAGAGCAGGGCGACCGTCCACGCCGACGCCATCTCGCGGCTCATCGAGGCCTGGGCGGGCTGGAGGGTGTCGTCCCAGTCGCCCTCGCCGTACGAGAGCAGCTGGGTACCTGGGGCGCGGTGGCCGCGGATGTAGTCGAGCGAGGCGCGCACGTGGTCGGCGATCGGCACGGCGGCGGTGCCCGGGCGGCGCAGCTCGCCGTCCCAGAAGGGCACCTCGACGTCGAGGATCGCGGTGTCGCCGGTCGCCGTGAGGTACTCCCCCAGCGCCATGAGCGGCCAGACGACGACGTCGCCGTGCGCCTCGTCGGCGTACCGCTCGCCGTAGGCGTCGAACATGAACCACTGCGGGAGCGTGCCGTCGGCGAGCTGGTGCCCGAACACCCGGCGGACGATGTCGGCTGCGGCGTCGAAGTGGCCGAAGGCGAGCGTGAGCTCGAGGGGCCCCTGGCAGACGTCGCGGGTGCCCCAGGCGGCGCCGGAGTACTGCTCGAGGCCGTGCGGGACGAGGAAGTGGACGAGGGCGTTCTGCGTGAACCAGGGCAGGAGGAGGTTGACCTCGGCGAGGCGACCGTCGGTCTCCACCCGGAGGTTGCGCGTGTACTCGGCGATGTACGCACGGTGACCGGCGAGCTCGGCAGCGACGTCGAGCGGCTGCGCGAGGACAGCCTCCGCCTGCGCGAGCGCGTGGTCGGCTCCGTCGAGGTCGCCGGTGAGGACGAGCGTCGCGGACGTCGTCGCGTCGAACGCCGCCGTGGTCAGGGCCGTCCCGCGCGACCGGCCGTCGGCGAAGAGCGGTGCGTCGTCACCGAGACGGCCGGTCGGGCTCGCGAGGACGTACGCGAGATCGGGGCAGTGCTCGGCGACGTCGGTCCCGGCGTCGGCGGTGTAGACGAGCGCGCGACCGTCGAGCGCCCGGGTCGCGGTCCAGGACTGGTCGCCGAGCTCGACGTCCGCCGTGAGCAGGATGTCGAGAGATCGGTCGGCGTCGATGCGCACCTCGATGGCGCGGCCGTCGTGGCTCGCCGTCGTGCGCACCTCGATGCGACCCGCCTCGGTCTCGTAGACCCAGCGGACGCCACCGAGGTCGAGGACGAGTGCGGACGGGACGCCGAGCAGCTGCCACTCGGCTCCGGTACGCACGAGCGCGCGCACGCCCGAGGACCGCAGGAGGTTGAGGTGGTTGCGCTGGACGGAGACGAAGCGGTTGGCGGTCGTGTTGCCGACGACGACGTGCGACGCGAAGACGCCGTAGGCGTACGTGGTCGCGGAGAGGATGTTGTCGTTCGGGGTGACGTCGGAGCCGGCCTTGAGGACGTGCCCGTGCGGTCGCTCGACGGCAAGCTCCTTGGCCCGGCTGACGACGTGGGTGGCCTCGGGCGTGAAGTAGGACAGCAGACGTCCGTCCTCGTCCCGCTCGGGCTGGAGGACCCGGGCCGAGGCATCGGTGTGCGCCGATGCGCTCCCGAGGGCGAGGAGCTCGTCCTCGGAGAGGTCACGCCCGGCGAGCAGGGGCGCCGAGACGAGCAACGAGCGCGACGGCGCGGGCGCCTCCGATGCGCTGTCCTCGACGTCGGGCGCGGCGCCCGCCGCGAGCGCGACAGCACGGTCGAGCAGTCCCGGCACCGCGTCGAGAGCGTCGCCGAGCTCGCCGCGGTAGTCCGCGACGACGGCGGTGACGGCGTGCACCGTGCGCGGGGTGCTGAGGTCGAGCTCGGGGCCGAGCAGGACGGGGAGGGCGAGCTCGTACTGGTAGACGAGCGAGTCCCAGTCGGGCACGTCGAGGCTGTGGGCGCGGCCGTCGAGCTTCGCGTCGAGGCCGTAGAAGGAGAACCCGTCGGTGAGGTGCGCACGCGCTCCCTCGACGATGGCGGTCACCGTGAGCGGCAGGACAGGGGCTGTCGCCATCGTCTGCCGGCTCGCGACGACGGAGCCGGAGCGGACGTCGTCGAGCACGTGGTGGACGATGTACTGGCTCATGTACGGCTCGTTGTTGAGGGCCGTCCCGACGGGTGCGAGCGCGAGGTCCTGCGCGACGACGACGTCGTAGACGGTGCCCGGGGCGGCCGCGTCGCCGGCCTCGAGGTCGACCCGCCACACCCAGAGCTCACCGCTCGGGTCGAGCGTGAGCGTCACCGCGTAGCGTGCCCCGAGGGCCTGACCCGACCACCGGGCGCCGGCAGGGCTCACGGCGAACGCGCCGGCTGCGCGGCCACCGACGAGCGGTTCACCCTCGACGGTGCGCTCCCCTGCGGCGTCCACGCCGTGGCGCCGCAGGAAGACGCCGCCCACCATGGCGTCGTGGTCGCTCGGCACGTACTGGTTGACGAGCATCGACTCCCCGTGCGTGATGGCACGCACGTCACCGCCCGGGGTCAGCTCGATGCGGGTGGTGCCCGCCTGGAGCACACCAGCCGACGGCGCGGGTCGTGCCGGGCTGCTGGGGGCAGACAGGACCGCGACCCCCGCCGGGGCAGGGTCGGTGGCGGACGAGTGGGCGGTGTGCGTGGTCACGAGGAGAGATCCCTTTTCGGACGTCGGGTGCAGGTAGTGCAGAGCAGCGAGAGGGCGAGGAGCGTCAGACGGTGAGCGCGTTGGCCTGGGCGACCTCGCCGAGCCAACGGGCGCTGGGCTTGACCGTCCGCTCGAAGGTCGTGCGGTCGACGCTCACGAGGCCGAAGGTCGGTCCGTAGGAGCCCCACTCGTAGTTGTCGAGCAGGCTCCAGTAGAGGAATCCCTCGACCTGGATGCCGTCGCTGATCGCGCGGTGCAGGCCTTCGAGCGCTCCCTGCATGTACGCGACGCGGCGGGTGTCGTCGTCGGTCGCGATGCCGTTCTCGGTGACGAAGACGGGCACGCCGGGTGCCATCTGGTGGGACAGGCGGATGCCGTCCTCGAGGGCGCGGGGGTAGAACTCCCAGCCGGTGAGGGTCGTCTCGGCGCCGTCCGCGATCGGCAGGGGTCCCTCGGGGCCGATCTTCGTGCGCGTGTAGGCCTGGACGCCGACCCAGTCGTCGCCGGCGGCCATCTCGAGGTACCAGGCGTCGCGGTGGTAGCCGTAGTCGCGGGCGATCTCCTCGCAGCCGGGCTCGGGCTGGAAGTCCTGGGTGGCGACCGTCCATCCGGTGCGGAAGTCTCCCGCCTCGGCGAGGACGGCCTGGCAGGCGCGGTGGGCCTCGAGCAGCGTCTGCGCGACGTGGACGTCGGGTCCGGGCTGTCCGAAGGCCTGCAGGGTGGTGCCCTGTCCGTCCCCGCCGGCCATCATGGCCACCATGTTCGGCTCGTTGATGGTGCAGACCCACTCGACGCCGTCGAGGATCGGGAGCACGGCCCGGGTGTAGGAGGCGAAGCGCTCGACGGCGTCGGGCGCGCGCCAGCCGCCCTCGTCCTCGAACCACTGCGGGATGGTGAAGTGGTGGAGCGTGATCATCGGCTCGAGGCCGAGCTCCCGCGCGGTGTCGATCATGCGGCGGTAGTGGGCGAGCTCGGCCTGGGAGACGTAGCCCTTCTCGGGCTCGATCCGGGCCCACTCGACGGAGAAGCGGTACATGCTCAGGCCGGCGTCGACGAGCACCTGCATGTCCTCGCGGAAGCGGTGGTAGCTGTCGCAGGCGTCGAGGCTCGGCTCGGCGATGGTCGTACCGGCCTGGTGCTCACGGCGCCACCAGTCGGAGCTCGTGTTGTTGCCCTCGATCTGGTGGGCGGCCGTCGCGGATCCCCAGCGGAATCCTTCCGGGAAGTGGAGCATGTGCGTGCCTCGCTAGGTCTGTGGGCCGGGCGGTGCGGGTCGACCGGCGTGCGGGAGTCGGTGCGTCAGGAAGAGGTGGGTGCGCGGCGCGCGGGGACTGTCGCCCAGAACGCGTCGAGGAGGGCCGCAGTCTCGGCCGGGTTCTCGACGTTGGGCAGGTGCCCAGCCCCTTCGATGACCGCGTAGCGGGCACCGAGGCGTTCGGCCATGGAGGCCTGCCACACCTGGGGCCAGGCGGCGTCGTCCACGCCGTGGGCGACGAGGACCGGCAGGCCCGTGGCGGCCAGGGCGGGGGTCGTGTCGACGGGGTCGCGCAGGATGGTGATCGCGCCGAGGAGGTTGTCGGTCGAGGTGCGGGCGGAGCGTTCTCGCAGGAAGCGCTCGTCCTCGGTGAGGTCGGCGTCGGGTGCGTCGGCGCGGTCGGGGTTGTCGAGGCGCCACAGGTCGACGCCGTCGGAGTCGAGCAGACGCGCCTCGATGTCGGCCTTGCGGTCCGGCCACCCGTGGGGTCCCGAGCAGAGCATCGTCAGCGACTCGACCGCGGTGGGCCGAGCGATGGCTGCGGCCCGCGCGACGACTCCCCCGAAGCTGTGCCCGAGCAGGTGCACGGGTGCGTCGCCGCCGGCCGGTTCCCCGGCGCTCGCCTGGGCGACGAGGTCGACGACCTCGAGCGCGTCAGCCACGAAGTCGGCGAGCCGGTACGCCCCGGTGCCGACGGGTGCGACGGAGTCCGCCTGGCCTCGCTGCGAGTACGTCCACGCGTCCCAGCCGTGCTCCGCGAGGAGCGGCAGGAGCAGGCGGTGGTCCTCCTTGGACCCTGTGAAGCCGGGCACGAGGACGACGCTGCCGCGCGCAGGCACCGGCAGCCCGGCGCCGTCCCGCGGCCGGGCACGCAGCGCGGTGAGCGCGCCGACCCCGACGTCGAGGACGAGCGGCTCGACCCCGTCCGCGAGCGCCAGGGAACCGAAGGCCTGGCCGGGGCGGATCATCGGCCCGACCCGGCCCGCCGCGGCTGCGGGATCGCCTCGAGGAGCTCCATCGTGTACGGGTCCTCGGGGAACCGGAGCACTTGGGCGGTCTGCCCGGACTCCACGACTCGGCCGGCGTTGAGGACCATGATCTGGTCGGTCACGAGGCGTGCGGAGAGCAGGTCGTGGGTGATGTAGAGCATCGAGACGCCGAACGTCACCCGCAGGTCGTCGAGCAGGGCGAGGACACCGGCGCGCAGGGACACGTCGAGCATCGAGACGGGCTCGTCGGCGATGATCACCTGCGGGTCGCAGGCGAGCGCGCGGGCGATGACGACGCGCTGCCGCTGCCCGCCGGAGAGCTGGTGCGGGAGCTTCGCCGCGAACTGCTCGACGGGCGTGAGCCCCACCGTCTCGAGGAGCTCGAGGACGCGCGTGCGTGCCGCGGCCCCGGTCAGCCCCGTGTAGTTGACGACGGGCCGCATGAGCGCGTACTCGACCGTGTGCAGCGGATTGAGCGCGGAGTACGGGTCCTGGAAGACCATCTGCACCTCGCGGCGCAGCTCCCGCAGCCCTCTGCGCCGGAGCGTGTCGACGCGGGCGTCGCCGAAGTGGATCGCGCCCGACGTCGGCCGTTCCACGCCCGTGATGAGCTTGGCGAGCGTCGACTTGCCCGAGCCGCTAGCCCCGACGAGCGCCATGGACTGGCCCTGCTCGAGGGTGAAGGAGACGTGGTCGACTGCGGTCACCGCTGGCTGACCACGACGCGGCGCCTTGTAGACCTTGGTGACGTCGTCGACGACGATGGCGGTCGACTCGGGGCGTCCGGCTCGGCGCGCTGCCGCTGGGGCCGGAGCGCTCGTGGTGGTCGTCGAGATCGTCGAGCCGCGGACGACGAGCCCTGGCACCTCGACGACCTCGGCGCGCGGGTCGGCGTAGTGGCTGAGCAGCATCTGGGTGTACTCGTGCTGCGGGGACTGGAGGATCTGCTGCGAGGTGCCGTCCTCGACGATGACGCCTTCGCTCATGACCATGACGCGCGACGTCGACTCGAGGACGATGCCGAGGTCGTGGCTGATGAGCAGGGCCGTGAAGTTCTCGGACTTCTGCAGGTCGCGGATCGTGCCCATGACGGAGTGCTGGACGAGGACGTCGAGCGCGGTGGTGGGCTCGTCGAAGACCATGAGCTGGGGTTCGAGCGAGAGCGCGAGCGCGATGGAGACGCGCTGGCGCATGCCGCCTGAGAGCTCGCCGGGGAAGCGGTCGAGGACCGTGCGGGGCAGCTCGACCTTCTCGACGAGCTCGTGGGCCCGGGCGAGCCGCTTCGCCTTGGGCACGTGGCCGTGGGCGGCGAAGATGTCGCCGAAGTGCTTGCGGATCGAGCGCACCGGGTTGAGCGCGTTCATGCCCGACTGGAGCACCATGGCGAAGCCGCCCTGGCGCTGCGTGCGCAGCTCCTCGGTGTCCATGCCTGCGATGTCGCGGCCGTCGAAGAGGATGGCGCCGGCGGAGATGCGGGCCGGTGCCTTGGCGAGGCGGGTGACCGCGAAGCCGAGGGTCGACTTCCCGGAGCCGGACTCCCCCACGAGGCCGACGAACTCGCCGCGCTCGAGGGAGAAGGAGGCGTTCTTGACCGCGTAGGTCGGCTCGGCGCCGCGCGGTTCGTAGACGACCGACAGGTCGTTGACCTCGAGGAGGCTCATCGTCCCGATCCTTCCCGTAGGCGGGGGTTGGACAGTCCGTCCACCCCGAAGTTGATGAGGGTGAGCGACGTGGCGAGCAGCGCGATGCACAGGCCAGGTGCGAAGAGGAGCACCCACTGGCCGGTGAGCAGGGCGTTGGAGTTGGAGGCCCAGAAGAGCATGGAGCCCCAGCTCACCGTCGTCGTGTCGCCGATCCCGAGGAAGGACAGGCCGGACTCGGCGAGGATCGCGGACGTCGCCGCTCCGAAGAAGCTGCCGGTGATGAGCGACGTCATGTTCGGGAGGATCTCGCGGAAGACGATGCGGGCTGCGCCGTCGCCGGAGAACTGGGCTGCGGTGACGAAGTCCCGGCCCCGGATCGACTGGGTCTGGGAGCGGAGCACGCGTGCCCCGTAGGCCCAGCCGGTGATGACGACGACGAAGATGATCATCGTCATGCCGCCGTTCTGCAGGTAGGCCGCGATGACGATCATGAGCGGCAGTCCCGGGATGACGAGGACGAGGTTGACGACGAAGTTGATGACGTCGGCGAGCGGTCCGCGGATGTAGCCCCACGAGAGACCGACGACGACGGCGATGAGCGTCGAGAGGAACCCGGCGATGAAGCCGACGAGGACGGAGATCCGGGCGCCGAAGACCACCTGGGAGAAGACGTCCTCGCCGGCGGCCGTGGTGCCGAACCAGTGCGACCCGGAGGGTGCCTGGTTGCGGCCGAAGCCGTTCTCGCTCGCGCCGTAGGGCGCGACGAGCGGGGCGAAGACCGCCATGAGGATGAAGACGGCGAGGAGGACGACGCCGATCCGGGCCTTCTTGTTGCTCCAGATCGTCGATGCGCCGCGGGACAGGACGCGCAGCGGCGAGGCCGGTCCGTGCGCTGCCGGGACGACGGTGGAGCCGTCGGCGCCCGCGGGCGTGCGGTGGGCTGGTGTCGAGCCCGTGGGCTGCGGGAGGTTCGCTGGGACGGTCATCGGCGGGTCCTCGGATCCAAGAGTCCGTACAAGATGTCGACAAAGAAGTTCGCCATGAGCACGCTGATGGTGATCATGAGGAACAGGGCCTGCATGAGCGGGAAGTCCTGGTTGGTCACCGCGTTGAAGAGCAGGTAGCCGACGCCGGGATAGTTGAACACCTGCTCCACGAGCAGGGAGCCGCCGACGACACCGCCGAGGGCGAGGCCGAACCCGGTGAGGTTGGGCAGGATCGCGTTGCGGGCCGCGTACTTGATCGCCACGGTGTGGCTGCGCAGGCCGTTCGCCTCGGCGAAGGTCACGTAGTCGTCACCGAGGGTGTTGATCATGTTGTTGCGCATGCCGAGGATCCACCCACCGAGCGAGGTGATGAGGATCGTCAGGGCCGGCAGCCAGGCGTGCCCGATCGCGTCGTTGATGAAGGCGAGGGAGAGGTTCGGTGTCGACTCGCGTCCGTAGGCCCCGGAGGTGGGGAACCACCTGAGCTCGTACCCGAGGAAGAAGAGCAGCAGCAGGGCGGTCCAGAAGTACGGGAAGGCCGAGGTGAACGTCCCACCGAGGGTGGGCAGGGTGTCGAGCCAGGTCCCCCGCTTCCAGGCGGCGAGGACACCGAGGAGGGTCCCGCAGATGAAGGCGATGATCGTCACGAGGCCGACCATGACGAGCGTCCAGGGCAGCGCGTTCATGATGAGGGTGGACACGTCCTGCGGGAAGAACGTGTACGACACCCCGAAGTCGAGGCGGAACACGTTGCCCAGGTACTGCAGGTACTGCGACCAGGCGTCACCGGTGGGGACACCGAGCTGAGCCTCGATGGCCGCGCGGGTCGCAGGGTCGACCGGACCGTTCTGCGCGAGCTTCGCGACGGCTGCGTCAGCCGGGGAGCCGGGCATGAGCCGCGGCAGCAGGAAGTTCAGCGTGATCGCGGCCCACGCCGTCAGGAGCAGCAAGCCAAGCTTGCGCAGGAGATACCACACGGGGTGCTCGCCTTCGTCGGGAGGTGGTGGGTACAGCGGGCTGGGCGAGGCGCGAGGGGGCGCGCGCCTCGCCCAGCGGTCAGAGGTCCTGTGACAGGACGGCTCAGCTGTCCACCTTCGTGATGGTGGTCAGGACGACGAGCGCAGCCGAGGTGTACGGCGTCGGCGTCATGTAGGGGTTGTCGGCGTCCGGCCATCCGGTGAAGCTCTTGTCGGACGTGAGGCCCCAGAGACCGGCGTAGTAGACGGAGATGATCGGGACGTCGTTGTACATGACCTCCTGGAGCTCGCCGGCGATCTCCTTCTGGCGGTCCTCGTCGACCGTCGTGCGGAACTCGACGAGCAGCGCGTCGACGTCAGGGTTGGAGTACCGCTGGTAGTTCGACGGGGCGTTCTCCCCGAGCGGGCGGTAGAAGTCCGAGCTCAGCAGGTTGTAGTAGCCCTGGTAGACCGAGCCGTTGCCACCGAAGGACGTCATGGCGACGTCGAAGTCGCCGTTCTGGACCGCCTCGAAGTACGCGGCGGGCTGCGGCTGGTTGATCTTCACGTCGATGCCGATGGCGGTGTACTGCTTCTGGATCTCCTGGACGGCGCGCAGCCAGTCGGTCCAGCCGTTCGGCGTCGTGATGGTCATCGTGGCCTGCGTGCCGCTGGCGTCGACGAGCTTGCCGTCCTCGAGGGTGTAGCCGGCCTCGGCGAAGGCTGCCTCGGCGGCCGCGGTGTCCTGGGTGACCATGCCCTCGTCGGGGATGGCGTCGGTGAGCCACTCCTCCTGGGTGGGCAGGAGCAGACCTTGCTGTCCCGCCGCGCCGACCGTCCCTTCGGAGGCGTTGTCGGCGATGCTGTCGCGCTCGAGCGCGAGGGACATGCCCTTGCGGAAGTTCACGTCGTCGTACGGAGCCTTGGTGAGGTTCGGCGCGATGCCGACGGTGCCGCCGGCGGGGTACCAGTAGTGGTTGCCCTCGTCGGCCGCGCCCCAGGTGTTCTCCACGTCGGACATGAAGGCGTAGGCCCAGTCGTAGCCGTTGTTGACGACCTCGAGCTGAGAGTTGGCGGCGGGGAGCACGAGCTCCTCGGCGGCGACCTTGTCTGCCTGCCAGTAGTCGGGGTTCTTCTCCATCGTGTACTGGTTGGCGTTGAAGTCGCCCAGCACGTACGGCCCGGTGCCGACGGGGTCCTCGTTGGTGAAGATGACGGGGTCCGCCTGCTGGGACCAGATGTGCTCAGGGACGATGGGGACGGCCAGCACGACGATCGCGGCTGAGGAGTCCTCGGCCTTGAGCGTGAACGTCACGTCCTGGCCCTCGGCGGTCACGGACTCCAGGCGCGACCAGATGCCGGTCGAGTCGAGGGCCGGGAAGTCTTTGAGAAGGTTGTAGGTGAAGACGACGTCGTCGGCGGTGAAGGCCTCGCCGTCGCTCCAGGTGACGCCCTCGCGGACGGTCGAGACGATCGTCTTCGCGTCGGGCTGTGTGAAGTCGGACTGGAGGAAGTTCGTCGACGTGCCGTCGAGGGCGTTCACGACCATGAGGGGCTCGTTGATGATGAGCGCCATGTTGCGCTTCTCGATGACGAACGGGTTGAAGTTGCGCGTGAACGTCGGAGAGCCGTTGTCGGCGGCGAGCATGAGCGAGCTGGAGCCGGCGCTGCCGCCCGCTCCGCTCTCGGGTGCCGCGCAGGCGCTGAGGGCGAGGGCTGCTGCGAGCCCCAGTCCGAGCGCGGAGGTCAGGCGCGTACGCGTCCGACGGGTGCCATCGGTCATGGCTGTCGTCTCCTTCGTGTCATCTTCGTCACGTCGTCCGGGCGGTGCGCACCTGTGCGGATCGCGTCGGCGAGTCATGCTGTCCTGAGCAATGTATGCGCATACATCGGAGAGTGCAAGCCGCCTGACGGATGGTGCTGGACGGGTCGAGGGTGCGGGCGGCCGGCGGCTCGCCCCGCGTCAGCCGTGACGTCGGGCGCCTGGGTCAGGCGAGGCAACCACAGCTCTCGCGGAGCAGCACGGTGACCGGCAGCGTCCTGGTCTGCGGGAGCATCCGCGGGTCGCCGAGCCTGCGGAGTAGGGTGTCCACCGCCGCTCGTCCCAGCTCACGCATGGGTTGGCGGACGGTCGTGATCCGTGGGCGTGACATCTCCGAGGCGTCGATCCCGTCGAAACCGGTGAGGATGACGTCCTCGGGCACACGCACACCAGCGGCGAGCAGGGAGTCGAGGATGCCGAGGGCAGTCTGGTCGTTCGAGCAGACGAGGGCGCGCGGCAACG
Source organism: Sanguibacter sp. 25GB23B1 (assembly GCF_040012415.1). Taxonomy (NCBI): domain Bacteria; kingdom Bacillati; phylum Actinomycetota; class Actinomycetes; order Micrococcales; family Sanguibacteraceae; genus Sanguibacter; species Sanguibacter sp. 25GB23B1. Next base: position 25,035 of record NZ_JBDYKL010000028.1, on the reverse strand, counting down.
GTCCGGCGTCGACGAGGCGCCTGCCGAGGACGCGCCCCAGGCTCCGCGTGAAGTCACCGCGCAGCAGAGGCTCGGCCGGCGGCTCGATCCCGACGGCGAGGAGCGCGGCACGGAAGCCCTCGAAGCGGTCGTGGTCGTCCGGAGAGTCTGCGGGACCTCCGACGAACGCGACGTCGCGCACCCCGTGCACGTCGAGGACGTGCGTGGTCATCGCCTGCATCCCGGCGACGTTGTCGGTGCTGATGTGGTCGTACTCGTCCCCCGCACGCGGCCCGGCGATGACGACGACGGGGATGCGGCGGGCGATGTGGGCGAGCAGACGGTCGGGGACGGTCCGCGAGAGCGTGACCATGCCGTCGACGCGACCGGCGAGGTTGTCGAAGATCTCGGAGCCCCGCTCCCCCCGCGCCACCGCGATGGTCACGGCCATGCCGTGCCGCCACGCCTCGATCTCGGTGCCGAGCATGACCTCGCTGATGTAGAGGTCCCCGGTCGGCTCGACGTCGTCGGGCGGGTCGAGCTGCGCGAGGACGGGGCCGTCGGCGTAGGCGATCGGGGCGGGCCCGCCGTCGATCCCGTCGAAGTCGGGGAAGCACAGGCCGATCGCACCGGCGCGGCGCGCAGCGAGGCTGCGAGCGCTCCCGCTCGGCACGTAGCCGAGGTCGAGGACGGCGGCGTGCACGCGGTCCTTCGTCGCTTGCGACACCTCGTGGGGCTTGCGGAACACGCGGGAGACGGTCGCGATCGACACCCCGGCGAGGTCGGCGACGTCGTAGACGGTGGGAGCCTTCGGCATCAGCACCCCCGTCTCGTCACGGCGTCGATCCTACGACACGGCTGCGCCGGGAGCGCGCGGCCGTGGGGTGCGTCGCGGCGCACTGCGCTGCTCAGGCGAGCGAGAGGAAGAGCTTCTCGAGCTCGACGGGCGAGGTGACGCCGTCGGCGTCCGGGTCGGTGAGGCACTCCTTGAGCGCGGTGGAGATGACGAGGAAGCCGGCCTTGTCGAGCGCCTTGGTGACTGCCGCGAGCTGCTGGACCACGTCGCGGCAGTGGACGTCGTCCTCGACGGCTGCGATGACTGCGGCGAGCTGTCCGTGGGCTCGGCGGAGGCGGTTGAGGATCTTGCGTCGTGCCTCGTCGTCCGGGAGCGGTGCTGGGAGTCCTGCTGGGGGTGCAGCGGGGCGGGCCGCGTCGGTCATGAGAGCCCCTTTCGTCGGTGGAGTTGACATCGAACATACCCCAGGGGGTATCGTTTGGCATACCCCAGGGGGTATCAAACATCGAGACGTGCCCCCGACCGACGCAAGGAGATCCGACATGTGCCGAGCAACGACCTGCCGCGTGTGCAGCAAGACGACCTGGGCGGGCTGCGGACAGCACGTGCAGTCGGTCAGGCAGTCCGTCCCCGCTGCGCAGTGGTGCAACGGGAAGCACACGACGGCCGAGGTCGACGCCGCGAGCTCGAACCGCGGCGGCTTCTTCGCCCGCATGTTCGGCCGCTGAGACGAGAGGAACACCATGTTGCTGGAGCGCATCTACGACGAGGACCTCGCCCAGGCGAGCTACCTCATCGGTTGTCAGGCGAAGGGCGAGGCCGTCGTGGTCGACCCCCGCCGTGATCTCGACGTCTACCTCGAGATCGCTGAGAAGAACGGCATGCGGATCACGGCCGTCACCGAGACCCACATCCATGCCGACTACCTCTCGGGTACCCGAGAGCTCGCCGCGCGGACGGGCGCCACGACGTACGTCTCCGACGAGGGCGGCCCGGACTGGACCTACGGCAGCGTGTTCGACGACGCGGTGCGCATGAAGGACGGTCACGAGATCACCCTCGGCAACATCACCGTGCGTGCGGTGCACACCCCGGGGCACACCCCGGAGCACCTGTCGTTCCTCGTCACCGACGGTGCACAGGCCGATGCGCCCGGCTTCATGCTCACGGGCGACTTCGTGTTCGTCGGCGACGTCGGTCGCCCGGACCTGCTCGACGAGGCCGCGGGCGGTGTCGACACACGGTTCGCGGGTGCACGGGACCTCTTCGCAAGCCTGCGCGACCACTTCCTCACGCTGCCCGACTACGTCCAGGTGCTCCCCGCTCACGGCGCCGGGAGCGCGTGCGGCAAGGCGCTGGGCGCGATCCCGACCTCGACGGTCGGCTACGAGCGCACCTTCTCCTGGTGGGCCGGCTACGTCCAGGAGGACGACGAGCAGGGCTTCATCGACGAGCTCCTCGCCGGCCAGCCCGACGCGCACGCGTACTTCGCGCGCATGAAGGTGCAGAACCGGGTCGGCCCCGCCGTCATCGGCAAGCTGCCGGCGCTGGTCGAGTACACGGCCGACGACCTGGCTGCGGCGCTGGAGAACGACGAGGTGATCTTCGTCGACACCCGTCACAACAGCGCCGTGCACGAGGGCACCGTCGACCGCTCCCTGAACATCCCGGGTGTCGCGAAGGCTGCGAGCTACGGCGCCTGGGTGGTCGACCCCGACGTGGAGCAGCGGCCGCTCGTCGTCCTGGCCGGAGATGCCACGGAGGCCGAGGCGCTGCGCGACCACCTCGTCCGGGTCGGCATCGACACCGTCGCGGGGTACACGACCTCGCTCGACGGCCTCGATCTCGTGAAGCCGTCCGTGGTGGCACCGCAGGACCTCGACGGGATCCCGCACGCGCTCCTGCTCGACGTGCGGAACAAGACCGAGTACGCAGCGGGTCACCTGCCCGGCGCTGAACAGCTCAGCGGCGGCCGCGCACTCTGGGCGCTCGACCGGCTCCCCCACGACGGCACGATCGTCACCTACTGCCAGAGCGGTGTGCGCAACAGCGTCACCGCGAGCGCCCTGCGCCGCCTCGGCTACGACGTGGCCGAGCTCGACGGGTCCTACCTCGGGTGGACAGCGATCCCGGGGAACGTCCCGGTCGCTGCGTAGCGCGGCCGGGGAATGGAACTCAGCGTCGTCGTCGCGCTCCTGCTCGCCGTGCTCGTCGGCATCTCTCTCGGGCTGCTGGGCGGGGGCGGATCGATCCTCACCGTCCCGATCCTCACGTACGTCCTCGGCATGGACCCGCAGGAGGCGATCGCCGCGTCCTTGTTCATCGTCGGCACGACGAGCGCGGTGAGCGTCATCTCGCACGGTCGTGCGGGTCGTGTCCGCTGGAGGATGGGTCTCGTCTTCGGGACGGCCGGCATGGCGGGCGCCTTCACCGGTGGTCTCGTCGGTGGGTACATCCCCGGGACCGTTCTCATGCTCTTGTTCGCGGTGATGATGGTCGCGACGGCTACCGCCATGATCCGCAACGGCAAGGGGTCGTCGGAGCCTGAGGCGCCGCCGTCGCGACCGCTCGCGCGCATCGTCCTCGACGGGTTCGCCGTCGGTGTCGCGACGGGTCTCGTGGGGGCGGGCGGGGGCTTCCTCGTCGTGCCTGCGCTCACGCTGCTCGGCGGCCTGCCCGTCGCTGTCGCGATCGGGACGTCGCTGCTCGTCATCGCTATGAAGTCGTATGCCGGGCTCGCGGGCTACCTCTTCACGGTGCAGATCCAGTGGCCGATCGTCCTGGCCTTCACGGCGATCGCCATCGCCGGCTCGTTCGTCGGGACCATGCTCGCGGGGCGCATCCCGGAGAAGGCCTTGCGGAAGGGTTTCGGTATCTTCGTGCTCGTCATGGGCGTCGTGGTCCTGTCGCAGGAGCTGCCCGCCGTGCTGTCTCTGGTGACCGGCTCATGACGTCGCCGCACATCGGCGTCGTACTGCCGGGCTTCACCGTGCCAGTCATCGACGAGCGCGCCGTCCGCGCGGCTGCCGGGATGCTCTTCCTCGCGGGGGCGGTCGGGTTCGGCCTCGCCGCAGCGTCGGGGACGATCCGCCCGCTCCAGCCCTTCGGCATGGTCTTCCTCGTCGACATGTACCTGCGCGTCGCGGTTAGCGACCGCTGGTCACCGACTCTCGCGCTGGGGCGTCTGCTCGTCCGCCGTCAGCATCCAGAATGGGTGGGCGCGCCGCAGAAGGCGTTCGCGTGGTGGCTCGGGTTCGCGCTGGCGGTCGTCTCGTGCGCGAGCACGGGGCTCCTGGCGGCGCCGCTCGGGCTGACGCTCGCGCTGTGCGCCGTGTGCTTGTCGTTGCTGTTCCTCGAGGCGGCGTTCGGCATCTGCGTCGGCTGCACCCTGCAGCGGGTGCTCACCCGGACCCCACCCCAGCACTGTTCCGGCGACACCTGCGCCGTCCACCCCTGATCCGCGTCACACTGGAGGAACCATGAACCGCATCCTGTCCGCTGTCGGAGTCACCCTGCTCGCCCTCACGCTCGCGAGCTGCGGCGGAGACGAGTCCGAGCCCGCCGCCGTCGCCGTGCCCGACGACGCCGTCATCCTCGACGTGCGAACCGCCGCCGAGTACGCCGAAGGCCACCTCGAGGGTGCCGAGCTGCTCGACTTCACGGGCGGCGACCTCTCCGCGGCGCTCCCGACTCTCGACCCGGACACCGAGTACCTCGTCTACTGCGCGTCCGGCAACCGCTCCGGCCAGGCCGTCGCACTCATGGCGGAAGCAGGCCTCACGGAGGTCACCGACCTCGGCGGTATCAACGAGGCCGCCGAGACGACGGAGCTGTCGATCGTCCGCTGACGAGGCTCGAGGATGACGATGCTCTGAGCGAGCCGGGCGGCGCCGCCTGTCCTACCGTGGAGGCCATGACCCAGGACGATCTGGTGGCACCTCGCGGCGCAACGACGCAGCTCGTCCTGGCCACGACCGGCTTCATGGTCGGTTTCTGGGCGTGGGCGCTCATCAGCCCGCTCGGCAAGGCGTACGGCATCGACTACGACCTCACGGACGTCCAGCAGGCGGTCCTCGTGGCCGTGCCGGTGATCGTTGGCTCGCTGGGTCGGATCCCGGTCGGCGCGCTCACGGACCGTCTCGGCGCGAGAATCATGTTCCCGTCGGTCATCGGGCTGACGATCCTGCCGGTCCTCTTCGTCGGGCTGGTCGCCGACTCCTTCGCCGCCCTGCTCGTCGGAGGGTTCTTTCTCGGCCTGGGAGGCACGGCGTTCGCGATCGGCGTGCCGTTCGTCAACGCCTGGTACCCGCCGGCACGCCACGGGACGGCGCTCGGGATCTTCGGCATCGGTATGGGCGGCACGGCGATCTCGGCCTTCACCACCGTCAGGCTCGCGGACGCGGGCGGACGTTCTCTGCCGTTCATCATCGTCGCGTGCGTGCTGGCGGTGTACGCGGTGGTGTCGTGGCTAGCGCTGCGTGACGCACCGGGCCGCACGCCGGGGGCCGTGGGCAGCCTGCTGACCCGGACGTGGGCCACGCTGCGGCTGCCCGCCACCTTGCAGCTGTCCTGGTTGTACGCGGTCGGGTTCGGTGGGTTCGTCGCCTTCTCCGTGTACCTTCCGACGTTCCTCGCGAACGCGTACGACCTCACGACCGCCGACGCCGCTGCGCGCACAGCAGGCTTCGTCGTGCTGGCGGTCCTGTGCCGACCGCTCGGTGGGGCGCTCTCGGACCGGGTCGGCGCGATCCCGGTCTCCGTCGCGTCGTTCGCGCTCGTCACCGTGCTGGCGTCGGTGATCGCCTTCAAGCCGGACCTCGTCCCGATCGGCACCGTGGCGTTCCTCGGCATGGCCGTCGCTCTCGGAGCCTCGTCCGGCGCGACGTTCGCCCTCGTCGCCGCCGTGGCTCCGCCGGAGAAGGTCGGCGCGGTGACGGGTGTCGTCGGTGCCGCGGGCGGGCTCGGCGGCTTCGTGCCGCCGCTGCTCATGGGTGTGGTGTATCAGCTGAACGGCGACTACGACCTGGGGTTCGCGCTCCTCGCGGTGACAGCGCTGGCGACGTTGCTCTTCACGCTCGGTCCGGTGCGGGCTGGGGTGCGGCGCCGGACTTGACGATGAGTGCTCCCCAGCCGTCGTAGTCACCGCCCCTGCTCTCGATGATCGGGACGACGACGGTCAGGAATGCCTCGACGTCGCCGTCGCCGAGGGTCTCGGCTCGCGTCGCTTCCAGCAGCGTCTTGAAGGCGCGCCGTCCGATGACGACCTCGAACCCTGCCGCTCGGAGTGCCTCCGCCGCGGTCTCGGCTGCGGCGCGGCGACGAAAGGATGCGAAGTGCTCCACCGACCGGGATGCGGCGAGGTCGTCGTCGTTCTCGATCCGCACGTCGCGCTGCGCGGTCCACTCCGAGAGCTGCTCGTCGATCGTCGAGGTTCGTGTCATGGGAAGAGTATGCACGCAGGTCATACGGCTAGCGGAGCACTCCGTGCGTGTCTGCCGGCGCGTCGTAGATCCTTGCGGCCTGGTCGCACGACACTCCTCACCGGGCAGCCAGCCAGGCGAGCGCCTCGTCCTCGGTCGTGAACTCGCCCTGGTCCTGAGCGGCGAGCGCCTCAGCGAGGAGGCTCTTGAACTCTGGGCCTGGGTTCCTGCCGGTGTCGATGAGGTGCCGTCCGGTGAGGATCGCCGCTGTCGGGCGGCGGGTCGTGCCCGCGCGCTCGGCGAGCTCGAGCCACCGCTCGGTGTTCCCGGGGCCGCTGGCCGCTCCGCGTCCGCCGCGATCGGCACCGGTCACGAGTGCCCACTCGAGCATCGTGGCCGGGTCCAGGCGTCGGGCCAGGCGACGGACGGCCGACATCGACGGGTCCCTCACTGTCGTGGCGACCATGTGCTCGCGGACGAGCGGCAGCACGCGGTCGATGACGGTTCGCGGGGCGCCGATGCGGACGAGGAGCTGTCGAGCGATCGCGCGGCCGGACTCGTCGTGGCCGTGCGAGGTGATCCTGCCGTCGAGCTCGTGCTGGGTGCTGTCGGCCTTGCCGACGTCGTGGAGCATCGACGCCAGGACGATGACCGCGCGGTCCTGGCCGGTGAGGCCCGCCTCGTCGGCGAGGCGGGCTCCGGCGTCGGCGGCCAGGCGGCTGTGGGCGAAGACGTCGCCTTCCGGGTGCCAGCGCGGGTCCTGCGGGATGCCGCGCTGGGCGGCGACCTCGGGGACGTGCTCGATCCACCCGGTCGCCTCGAGGACGTCGAGAAACGCTGACGGCTGAGCGGCCGACGCCGCCATCGCGGACCACTCCCCCCACACGCGCTCGGTCGGCAGCTCGACGAAGCGCGACGACAGCCCACGGGCCACCGCGACGGTCGACGGGTGCACGGCGAAGCCGAGTCGTGCGGCGAAGCGTGCGAGGCGCAGCACACGCAACGGGTCGTCGGCGAAGGCCGGGGTCGTGTGGCGCAGGATCCTCGCGTCGAGGTCGGCCAGCCCGCCCCAGCAGTCGATGACCTCACCGGTCGCGGGGTCGAAGGCGAGGGAGTTGATCGTCAGGTCTCTGCGCGCGGACGCCTCCGCGAGGCTCGCGAAGGGATCGACCGCCACCTCGACGTCGTCGGGGCCGGGGCCCGTGCGCGCCTCGCGGCGTGGCAGCGCGACGTCGAGCGACTCGCCGCGCGTGCGGATCGTCAGGACGGAGAACGCTCGGCCGACCTCGTCGACCCGAGCGACCTGCGACAGCGCAGCGAACAAGGCATCCTGGCCGAGTCCGTAGACCTCGATGTCGATGTCCTTCGGCGACGTCCCCGGGGCGAGCAGCGCGTCGCGAACGCAGCCGCCGACGAGGAGCGCGTGGCCGCCAGCTCCGGTGATCGCGTCGAGGACGCGAGTGGCTGCGGCCGTCAGCGGGATCGCGGCCGGACGACGGATCTCGGCGGGTCGTCCGGCGAGGATGCCGTGGGTGTCGGCGGAGCGGGTACTCATATCGCCTATGGTGACGCGTCAGGCAGCCCGCTCCCAACCGCGGCCGGCTCAGCCGCGGCTCGTCAGATCCTCGACGCGCTGGCGGGCACGCTCCACCAACCGCGCCGTGCGGGCGACAGTCCGCGTGGCATCGGCCTGCGCCTTGCGCGCGGACCTCATCTCGTCGGCGGTGCGCTCCTCCCCTGCCTCGAGGTCGTGCAGCTCGGCGAGGAGCGCTGCCTTGCGGTCGGCGAGGCGCTGCTGCGCCGTCGCCACGGCGTCGAGAGCGGCCTTCGCCTCGTCGAGCGTGGTGGCCGCGTGGGCCGCTTCGTCCTCCGCACGGGCGCGCGCATCCTCGGCGTCGCGGAGCGCCGCGGCCGGGTCCTGCCCCTCGGCGCTCTCGCGCGCGCGACCGCTCGCCGGGCGCTCGACGTTCGCACGCGCCCCGTCGAGGTCGATCAGCCCCCAGCCGGCGTTCTCGAGGTCGACGACGAGCAGTCCCGAGCGTACGACCTCCGCTGCGCGCGGGTCGGACATCGCGGCGCCGACGGTCCTCTCGAGCGCGAGGGCGGCAGCGGTGCCGAGCTGCCGTCCGTCCTCGGCGACGAGCTCCTCGGCGCGGCGTCGGAGCGTCGCGAAGAGGTCGTGGCGGCGGGCGGCGAGCCGGCGGAGCCCGAGGGTGTCGCCGCCCTCTTGTGCGGTCCGGAGATCGTCACCGAGGTGGAGGATGTCGTCGAGGATCTCGGGGCTCTGCCGGACGATCTGGTTGACCGCCCACGCTGCTTGGGAGGGCTTGCGCAGGTCGCGGACGGCCTGCGCGAGCGGCCGGTCTCCGCTCCCCCGGGCGTCCTTCTCGAGGCGGTTCCGGGTGGGCACGAACTCGGTCAGGGGCTGCCCGTAGAGCTCGTCTGCGGCGCTCTCGAGGTCCATGGGCTCGCTCCTCTCAGGACGGGGATGAAGGGGAAGGCCAGGTTGCGGCCCCTGCGTTCCGAACGGTAGCGGCCAGATCCGTCGGAAGGGGACGAGGGTTCCTACTCGTCGTCCCATCCCTGCGCCGTCTGCCGTCTCGCGAACTCGCGGTTGCTGAAGGTGGCCCGCCGAACCACCTCTGCATCGCTGAAGCTCGCGCCCACGGCTCCCCCGATCGTCCCCATGGACGACGCGAGCCAAGCGAGGCTCACGTAGTCGAGGAAGCCGGCCTGGTCGCGGATGTTCTCCTCGAGGTAGTCGACGTCGATGACGACCAACGCCCCGAGCAGCACGACCGCGAACAGCGCCAGGAACATGGTCGCCACAGCGATGAGGACGCTCGTCACGGTGGCCGCGTTGTAGAGGATGCGGCGCTCGCGCCGATGGTCCCCCTCCGGGGCCTCCCACAGCCCGTGGGAGGCGATGAGCCAGACCGTCATGGTCACGACAGACAGCAGGCTGATGACGAGCAGCCGCCCGGCGCTGAGGTAGTCGGCCATCGACCAGATGCTCGTGTAGAAGATGCCGAAGGCCGCCGTGGCGATCGCCCCGGCCATGGCCGAGGACAAGCGCGGCACGAGCCTCAAGGGCGAGCTGCTCCGCACCATGCCCGCCAGGACCACGACGCGCCCGAGGACACCTTTGAGCGTCCGGACGGTGTCCTGCGAGCCTGGTCCTTCTGGGTCGATCCCCTGAGGATCAGCGTCGACGGTCGCGACGCGCTGGAGGAGCGTGTCGGCTCGAACGGTTCCGTCGTGGTCGCCGGGATCGGAGTGCAGCCTGCCCACCATGCGCACCAGCAGCCGGCACACGGAGCTCGCTCTGCTCAGGCCGAGCGCGGGAACGGCAACCATCCCCCCGCCGTAGCTGGTGTTCACCGTCGCGACCACGGGTTCGTCCAGCTCGTACCGCGGCAGGTCCGAGAGGTAGATCAGGTAGTCCCGCCCGCGTTCCTTGCGCACGTCCGCGACGTTCGCGGCCAGGTGCATGACACCGGCGTCGTCGAGCGGTGCCCAGTACTCCTCGGCACTGACCACCCACTCGACGTCGTCCCCGAGCTCAGCCGCCAGCAGCTCCGGCAGCTCCGGCGCGACCTTCTGCGCCAGCCGCAGCGGCCGCCCCGGGTCGGCCAGCAGCGCAACACTGACCTGGCGGCTCGCTCCCGATGCCTGCTCGTCGTTCACGGTCTCGCCCTCTCTCGGGCTGCTCGGTGCTGCGAGTCAGGCGAGCGTCGCGGTGTCGATGACGAAGCGGTAGCGGACGTCGGAGGCGACGACGCGCTCCCATGCTTCGTTGATCTGGTCGGCGCTGATGGTCTCGATCTCGGAGCCGATGCCGTGCTCGGCGCAGAAGTCGAGCATCTCCTGGGTCTCGCCGATGGACCCGATGGTCGAGCCGGCGAAGGAGCGGCGCGCGGGGATGAGCGAGAACGCCTGGACGGGCAGCGGCGCGGCCGGGGCTCCGACGTTGACGAGCGTTCCGTCGACGGCGAGCAGCGACAGGTAGGCGTTGATGTCGACGTCCGCGCTCACGGTGTTGATGATGAGGTCGAACGAGCTGGCCAGGACGCTGAAGGTGTCGGGGTCGCTCGTGGCGTAGTAGTGGTCGGCGCCGAGCCGCAGGCCGTCTTCCTGCTTCTTGAGCGACTGCGACAGGACCGTGACCTCGGCGCCCAGGGCGTGCGCGAGCTTGACGCCCATGTGCCCGAGCCCGCCCATGCCGACGATGGCGACCTTCATGCCCGCCGTGGCACCCCAGTGACGCAGCGGCGAGTACAGGGTGATACCGGCGCACAGGAGCGGTGCGGCGACGTCGAGCTCGAGGCCGTCGGGGATGTTCAGCACGAACTTCTCGGTGACGACGATCTGCTCGGCGTACCCGCCCTGGGTGAGCGTGCCGTCGACGTCGGTGGCGGCGTAGGTGCCGATGTTGCCCTTGAGGCAGTACTGCTCAAGGCCCTTCTGGCACTGCACGCACTCGCCGCACGAGTTGACCATGCACCCGACGCCGACGCGGTCGCCGACGGAGAACTTCGTGACGTCGGAGCCGACCTCGGCGACGACGCCGGCGATCTCGTGCCCGACGACGAGCGGGTACTGGACCCCGCCCCACTCGGCGCGAGCGGTGTGGATGTCGGAGTGGCAGATGCCGGCGAACTTGATGTCGATGCGGACGTCGAGCGGGCCGACGTCGCGGCGCTCGATGGTGGTGCGGGACAGCGGCTGGTCGGCGGCGGTGGCGGCGTAGGCGGTGACTGTGGTGGGCATGGTGAAGCTCCATCCGGAAGGAGTGGTGGACGAGGGAGAGCTCGACGGGCGTGGCGCCTCGTCGTCGGTCCTGGTCTCTATCGTGCAGCGCACCAGCACGTCCACGCCACCCGAGACCGGCGTGCTGGCGGTGCTCTTCGTCGAGCGCCTCTGTCCTCTGCTGCCAGAGGCCCGCCCTGTGCAGCATCTTCGCGCTCGACTGTGAGATCGACCATGGAGCATGGTGCAGGGGCCAACCACTGTCGGTGGCCTACCTGGTGTGGATCATGCCCGACGTCGCGTCCGCGCAGCCGCCACCAGAGCCGTTCCCAGGACGAGCAGGAGAATCCCGGCAGCCGGGACTGCCGGCGGCAGCACAGCACCAGTGACAGCAAGCGACGCGACTGGTGCGACCGGTGCAACCGGTGCAACTGGTGCGACCGGTGCGACCGGTGCGACTGGTGCCGCTGCGACGGTGAACGCATACGAGATGACCGCCGGGTCGAGGCCGGCTCCGGAGACCGTCAGCGTCAGGTCGTGGGATCCAGCAGCCGTCCCGACGGGGATGGTCACCGTCCCGTCGAGGATGCCGTCGCTGCCGATCGTGAACGACGAGAGCGTTGTCGACGCCGAGCCGAGCTCGACAGTGACAGTCGCCTGCGGCGGAAGACCGGTGGCGTAGAGATCGACCGTGTCACCCGCGCTCACCGTCGCACCCGTGAGAGGGGTCGATCCGGTGAGAGCCGTCGGGTCGAACGCGAACGGCGTGGCAGCGACCGTGGCGCTGGCGGTCCCCGTCCCGGCCGCGGTCACGGCCGAGACACGAAGCTCGTACGTGCTCCCGTTCGTCAGGCCGGTGATGGTCGCCGGCGACGCTGGGGCCGCAGCCGGTGTCGTCCACGCGCCGGAACCGGTGCGATAGGCGATCTCGTATCCGTCGACCGGGGCACCACCGTCATCGGCGGGCGCCACCCATGACACGACGGCCGAACCGTCACCCGAGACGACCGACACCGAGGTGGGCGCACCGGCCAGACCCGCGACGGCGAATGCGTACGAGGCGGTCGCCGGGTCGAGGCCGGGTCCGGAGACCGTCAGCGTCAGGTTGTGAGATCCGGCAGCCGTCCCGACGGGAATGGTCACGGTCTCGTCGAGGATTCCGTCGCTGCCGATCGTGGACGACGAGAGCGTTGTCGACGCCGAGCTGAGCTCGACAGTGACGGTCGACTGGGGCGGAAGACCGGTGGCGGAGACATGCACCGGGTCACCCGCGGCCACCGTCGCACCGGCGAGGTCGGTCGATCCGGCGAGAACCGTCGGATCGAGAGCGAACGGCGTGGCAGCGACCGTGGCGCTGGCGGTCCCCGTCCCGGCCGCGCTCACGGCCGAGACACGAAGCTCGTACGTGCTCCCGTTCGTCAGGCCGGTGATGGTCGCCGGCGACGCCAGGCCCACCGCGGTTGTCGTCCACGCACCGGTACCGGTGCGATACGCGATCTCGTATCCGTCGACCGGGGCACCACCGCCGTCGGCGGGCGCCACCCATGACACGACAGCCGAACCGTCACCCGAGACGACCGCCACCGAGGTGGGCGCACCGGCCCGAGCCACGAACGGCGACACGTACGTTCGGAAGAAGAAGTCATAGTTGGCATAGCGCTGGGTGCCGTAATAGGAGGCTCCGCGCGCGTAGTAGTCCGCGTCAGGGCCGCTGAAGGCGAGCCTTGCGGTGCTTGTCGAGTAGACGAAGCCGTAGTCGGTTCCAGCGACAACCGGCTGCGTCGAGACGATCGGCACAGAGAACCACCCGGAACCCGTCGCCGTCCCCGTCCCGGAGCCGATGATGGTCTCGCTCGGGGCGCCGTTGGCGTCCAGTGCCACGACGTCCACGGTGACGCTTCCCGCCACCCCTTCCATGGAGTAGAGGTCGATGCCGGAGACGCCGCCGCTCAGCCCGGCTCGGAAGGTCTGGGCCCAGGTGCCCGCCCCGAAGGAGCTGACGTAGGAACTACTCGTGTGGGCCTGGTCGAGCGTGCCGCTGGGCGCAGCCTGGGCTGTCGTCGGGAAGAGCAGGCCGGCAGCCATCAGAGAAACCGCAGCGACCACCGCAGCGAGATGCCGCGCATCTCGGTGTCGACGATGCAGCTGGGGCGAAAAAGGGACAGATGGCACGCGTATCTCCGATGCTGGAGGACACCGAGATCGATGCGCCTGTCGGGAGCCTACAGCCCGGCCGTCGACCGGCTCTCCACAGCGGTCGACTTGCACCAGCTCGGTAAGCACCAGGTGGTCACGGGGCGGAATTCCTGTGCATGGTTCTGATGGGTTTTCATCCCATACCGGGTCGAGATTCGGTCTCGGCCTGAAGCTCAGTCACACCTGAGCGCCCCGTCCGGTCTTCACTGTGTGCCGGCTGCGGAACACCCCGCGCCGCCTGGACGGAAGGTTCGCTCATGTCGAAGATCGTCGTCATCGGAGGTACCGGCCTCATCGGCTCCAAGGTCGTCGCCAAGCTCACCGAGCACGGCCACGACGCCATCCCCGCGTCACCCAACTCCGGGGTGAACACCCTCACCGGTGAAGGCCTCGCCGAGGTTCTCACCGGTGCCGACACCGTGCTCGACGTGTCGAACTCGCCCTCGTTCGCGGATGACGACGTGATGGCCTTCTTCACCACCGCTACCACCACCATCATCGCCGCCGCCCAGGCAGCCGGGGTCGGCCACTACGTGGCCCTCTCCGTCGTGGGTGCCGAGCTCATGGTCGACAGCGGGTACCAGCGCGCCAAGGTCGCCCAGGAGAAGCTCATCAAGGCCAGCGGGATTCCCTATTCGATCGTGCACGCCACCCAGTTCTTCGAGTTCGTCAAGAGCATCGCGGACACCGCGACGGCGGGCGACGAGGTGCGTCTCTCCCCCGCGCTGATCCAGCCCATCGCGGCCGACGACGTAGCGACAGCCGTGGCCCGGACCACGGCCGGCGAGCCGCTGAACGGCACCATCGAGGTCGCCGGGCCCGTCGAGCTCGGCCTCGACGACCTCGTCCGGTCCGGTCTGGCCGCTGCAGGCGACCCCCGCACCGTGGTCAGCGACCCTGAGGCCACGTACTTCGGCCAGAAGCTGGGTAGGCGGATGCTGCTCCCGGGGGCGGACGCCGTCATCTTCGGCACCACCTTCGACGAGTGGCTGGCCTCCGCAGCCCCCGCTCCGACCAGGTAGCGGGCGCCGAGACGCCGATGGTCTGGCCGGCGGGCCGTCCGGATCAGACCGCGTTCCAGTGACGGAGCTTGTCCGGGTTGAGGACCAGCCAGATGTCCAGGATCCGGCCGGCCTGGATGCTCGCGCTCAGCACACCCAGCACGCGTCCGCCATGCCTGAGGACGAGGCCGGACGCGCCATTGACCGACTGTTCGCTGGCGGTCGTGGCCGGCACCTGTGAGAGCACCCGGACGATCAGGCGAGCGGCCTGCTCCACCCCGCGGACGGACGACGGGGAGACGCCCACCCTTCCGCCGCTGTCGATGATGACGGTGATGTCGGGGTGCAGGGTCGCCCGGACCTCGGTCTCGTCCCGCCGCGTGCAACCGGAGAGAAGATCGAGCACGACGTCACGATGGGATGTCCCCGGGACGTCATGGACCCCGCGGAGTCGGATCTGCCGGCGTTCGGACCACGTCGAGGGGCCGGTCCGCGCACCCAGGACGTCGTCAGCGGATTCTGGGCCGAGCTCCCCGGTCACGCGCGGGCAGACGAGACGCGGTGCAGCTTGTCCGGGTTCATCATCCAGAGCACCTGGTGGATCCCGGCATCACCGACCGTCATGCTGAGCGCGGTCGTCACCGTACCGTCGTCTTCCGTCAGCGTCACGGCGTGCTGACCGTTCAGCTCGACCCAGGACACGGTCTTGCCTGCCCAGAAGTGACCGGAGAACGCGGCGACGAACGTCGCGACGCGGCTGCGACCGATCACGGGGATGCGTGCGGCCTGCTTCACCCCGTTGCCGTCGGAGTAGCTCACGACGTCGGAGGCGAGAAGATCCTCGAGGGCAGAGATGTCGCCGTCCTGGGCGGCCTGCAAGAAGGCGGCCAGCAGCCGTCGCTGCTCGGTCGGCACCACCTGCGCCTTCCGCTCGGTGGCGAGCTTCTTGCGGGCGCGGCTGAGGAGCTGCCGGGTGGCGGGTTCCTTGAGCTGCACGATGCGGGCGATCTGCTGGTAGGGGTAGTCGAACGCCTCGCGCAGGATGTATGCCGCGCGCTCGGTCGGGCTGAGCTTCTCCATCAGGAGGAGCATCGCGAAACCGAGAGCTTCGCCTCGCTCGGCGCCGAGGGACGGGTCATCGGCCGTGTTGACCGGCTCGGGCAGCCACGGACCGATGTAGGTCTCGCGGCGGCGGTGCGCGGACTGCAGCACGTTGATCGACAGCCGGGTGGTCACCGTGGCGAGGAAGGCTGCGGGGTCGCGCACCGCGCTGCGATCGCAGGTCTGCCAGCGCAGCCACGTGTCCTGGACGATGTCGTCGGCTTCCGAGGCGGTGCCGAGCATGCGGTAGGCGATCCCGAACAGGCGCCCGCGCACCTCGGCGAAGACGGCGACCGCGTCGTCCAGCCCCGCACCGTTGGCGGCGGGGTGCGACTGAGCCGGACTGCCTGTCTCGAGATGCATCTGGGTGGTCTCTCCTGGTCTGCTCACAGCCGGGGCAACTGGCCTCAGTGAACTATGACCGCGCAGCAACCGCATCTGTGACACGGGCGCCGCACCTAGATGAAGAGGAGCTGGGCGCCTGCCGTCTTCTCGATGAAGTCGGCGGCGGAGATGACACCTTCGATGTCGTCCCGGAAGTCGGACTCGTCGAGGTCGTACATGTCGGCTGAGAGCCGGCACGCCCACAGGTGGCCGCCGGCCGCGGCGATCTGGTCGAGGAACTCGGGCACCTCGGGGACGTCCATCGCGGCGAGCTGCTTCTTCATCATTTTCGTCGCCATGGTCGAGACGCCGGGCATGGGTGCCAGCGCCTGCGGCATGCGGACCTCCTCGGGCAGGTTGACCCTGCCGAGCACGCCGGGCCGCGGCACGTCCTTGAGCGGTAGGTGCATGGCGGTGTTGGCGACAGGCGAGAACGCCAGGTCGTTCATGCGGGACTTCATGATCATGTCGAAGCCCCAGAAGGTGAAGAACATGTGCGTCTCCACCCCCTCACCCAGGGCGGCATTGGCGAGGATGAGCCCCGGGTATGCCATGTCGAGGGTGCCCTTGGAGCAGATGATGGCGAGCTTCCGGTCTGAGTCCTCGTCGTCGAAGCTGGGGACGGGGAAGGGTGCGGGGCTCGTGTCGGTGGTCATGTCGGTGCCTCTCAGACGCAGCCGTGCGGCTTGGGGAGGCCGGCGATGTAGGACATCTTCCGGCCCGGCTTCTTGGGGAACAGCGCGAACTGCTCCTTGACGGGGATGCCACCGACGGTGTTGACCCGCCGCGTGGTGGCCGTCACGCCCTGCGTTGTGAAGTCCTCCCGCAGGAAGCGGATGACCTTCCAGTGGGCGTCGGTCATCTCGATGCCGATCTGCTGGGCGAGCACGCGGGCGATGTCTTCGTCCCACTCGTCGTACTCGGTGAGGAAGCCTTCGTCATTGACGTGGACCGGCTTGGCGTTGATCTCGATGACGGGCATGGTCGTCACTTTCCGCTCGCGCCGGCGGTCTCCTTGCCGGCCATGGACATGTGGGATGGGACGGGCATGGGCAGGCCGCGCAGGAGCACGTTCCAGTACACGTGGCGGAAGGCGAGCTTCCCCCAGTGGTTGGCGCGGGTCTCCTTGAGCAGGCTCAGCGGTCCGAACCTCGAGTAGGGGTAGACGCCGGGCAGCGGCTCGGTGTCGTAATTGAAGTCGATGAGCAGGCCTTTGCCGTGCCCGGACTCGATGAAGCAGTTCGCGTGCCCGTCGAACAGGTCGGTCATCGGGCGGCCGTGGATGTGGTTGAGGAAGTTGTGCACGAGGCCGTCGGCCTCGAAGTGCGCGACCGAACCGGCCTTGGAGGCGGGGATGTCGTTGGCGTCGCCGATGGCGAAGATGTTCTCGTGTGCCCGCGAGAGCAGGGTGCCACGGTCGACGGGGACGTAGTTGAGCTCGTCGCCCAGGCCGGAACGTGCCACGTAGTCCGCGCCCATGTTCAGCGGGACGGTGACGAGCAGGTCGAAGGGCACTTCGCGCTCGTCCATCGAGACGAGCGTCTTGGTGTCCGGGTCGATGTGCTCGACGGCGAAGTCCGGTTCGATGAGGATGTTCCGCTCCTCGAACATCGACCCCAGGTGTGCGGAGGCGACGGGCTTGGTGAACGCCCCCTCGAGCGGGGTGACGTAGACGATCTCGACCTTGTCCCGCATCTTCTTCTCCTCGAAGAAGGCGTCGGCGAGGAACGTGAACTCCAGCGGCGCGACGGGACACTTGATGGGCATCTCGGTGACGTGGACGGCGAGGCGCCCGCCCTCCCACGTCGCGAGCTTGTCGCGCAGGGCGACGGCGCCGTCGAGCGTGAAGAAGTCGAAGATGCTGCGCCGCCACTCCCCCTCCGCCATGCCCGGCGTCTCCTCGGGGCGCGGGGAGGTACCGGTGGCGATGACCAGCTGGTCGTAGTCCAGGGCCCGACCGTCCGCCAGGAGCACACGGCTGAGCTCGGGCTCGATGCGGTCGATCTCGCCGAGGACCAGGTCGACGCCAGACGGCAGGTACCTATCCCGGGGCTTGATGAGGTCCTTCGGCTCGTAGACGCCGAAGGGCAGCATCAACAGCCCAGGCTGGTAGAGGTGGACGGCGTCGCGATCGACGACGGTGATGCGCCAGTCGGCCTGCCGCAGCTTCCGGCGCAGCTTGTTCGCCACCATGGTGCCGGCCGTGCCGGTACCCAGGATCACCAGACGCTTCATCGCAGTCTCCGCTCCGTTGCAGTACCCCTCTAGCGTCTTCCCGGCCGGGCCCGGATCACAGGGCCGTAGGTCCTACCCCTGGGGGTATTTCTTCGACCTCGGGACGAACTTCTCGGTGACGACGATCTGCTCGGCGTACCCGCCCTGGGTGAGCGTGATGCGCATCAGCACTCGATGACATTGACCGCAAGTCCCCCCGTACTGGTTTCCTTGTACTTGGTGGACATGTCAAGACCGGTCTGGCGCATGGTCTCGATGACTGTGTCGAGGCTGACGACGTGCGATCCGTCACCCTGGAGCGCGAGCCGCGTAGCGGACACTGCGGTGCATGCGGCGATGGCGTTGCGCTCGATGCACGGCACCTGCACGAGCCCTCCGACGGGGTCGCAGGTGAGTCCGAGGTTGTGCTCCATGGCGATCTCGGCGGCATTCTCGATCTGAGGCGGGGTCCCTCCCATCACAGCGGTGAGAGCACCGGCGGCCATCGAGCACGCGGACCCGACCTCACCCTGGCACCCGGCCTCCGCTCCGGAGATGGACGCGTTGCGCTTGTAGAGCGCGCCGATCGCCCCAGCAGTCAACAGGTAGGTGCGCATGGTGGCGCGGCGCGCCTCCTCGTCCTGGGCCAGGTCGGCTCGCTGGCGCAGCAGGTGCCGCCCGACCGCCGGGATCACCCCGGCAGCTCCGTTCGTGGGGGCGGTGACGACGCGACGGCCGTCGGCGTTCTCCTCGTTGACGGCCATCGCGAAGGCCTGCAACCACTCGATGGCCGTATCCTGCCCGCGCTTCTCCAGCTCGGAGAGCTGATCCCCCAGCGCCCGCGCACGTCGCTTCACGGTGAGAGAGCCAGGCAGCACACCCACACGCGCGAGCCCGGCGTCGACGCACTCCGACATGACACGCCAGATCGCGTCGAGCCCACTGATCACGTCCGCGGCGGGGCGGAGCGAGCACTCGTTCTCCCAGGCGATCTGCGCGATGCTCATGCCGGTCGCCTCGCACAGGACGAGGAGCTCGTCCGCGCTCGCGAAGGGGTGGGGGACGACGTCGCTGATGTCCGCGGCGGGCACCGGCGGGCGGTGGGTCGGGTCGGCTCCGCGGGCGGCGCCCGAGGCATCCACGGCAGCGAGATCTTCGGCGGCGACGACGAATCCGCCACCCACGGAGTAGTAGTCCTTCGCGGACAGGATGGTCGGCGTGCTGGGCTCGTCCACTGGGGCGAACGCCGTGAACCGCATCCCGTTGGGGTGCCCGGGCATGCGGGTGAGGGGAGCCAACATGATGTCGTCGCTGGTCATCGTGATCTCTCGACCGCCGGAGACAGCGTGGGTCTCGTCGAGCTCGACGGTGCACCCGTCTCCGAGAGCGGCGACGCCACCGGGGATCGCTGCCGGATCGCATGTCTCGGGGGCGTGTCCGCGCAGGCCGGCCAGGACAGCGTCAGGAGTACCGTGACCGAGGCCGGTGGCTCCGAGCGACCCGCACAGCTTGACCGTCACTCGTCCCACCTGTGACAGAACTCCCTCGTCGGCGAGAGACGCGACGAAGGCCGTCGCAGCACGCATGGGCCCGACGGTATGGGAGCTGGACGGCCCGATCCCCACGGAGAACAGGTCGAGCACGGAGATGTAAGAAACCATGGGCCCATACTGAACCCCGCGGGCCGTGTCTGGCACACCAGAGCCGGGAGACCACGCCCCCGGATGAGCGATCACCAGCGGCTGTGCGACCTGGACCCGGAACAGTGGGAACACGTCGGAGCATTGACAGCAGAGTGTGATGAGGATCGCACTCAAAGAGGTGTTTGCTCCCCGCGGGGGACCTCCAGCCGGCGAACAGCCCGGCGGTCACGACCGCGCCGTCCGGTGAGGGCAGCCGGCGGGTCTTCCGCATCCGAGCTCTCAACCGTCTGCAGCACACCGACAGGGACGTCGCGGCGAAGATGACGGTGGTCAGCGCAGTGTTCAACCTCGACGTCACGCTGCGCGGCCCGGGCTGGCACAACGTGACGACCGCGATCCCGGACGGGACGCACGCGCTCGTCATCACGCCGGACAGCGCTGCGACGGAGCCGACCGCCTGGCCGTACTTCGCGCAGCCGCCCGCGACGGGTTCGCGCGCGAGCAGGATCTGGACCGAGGAACGTGCCACGATCACGGTCGCCGCGGGCCGCATCACGCAGGTGACAGGCAGCGCGAACGTCACCCTGAGCGGAGACTCCCTGACGGTCGGCCTTGGCCCGCTGTGGGCGCACACTCCGCACCGGCGGGCTCGCACGGCGGACCCCACGATGATCCTCGTGCACCACACCGGGGGCACCACACCGCTGCCGTCGGACTTCCTCGAGGACTCACGCCCGGCGTCGCCCCACTACGTGATCACACCGGACGGGACGATCGTCAAGATCGCCGACGAGCGCACCGACACGAGCTTGCACGCCGGTGCATCGCGCTGGCGCGGTCACTCCTCGCTCAACGACGTGTCGGTCGGCATCGAGGTGGTCCACGCCACCGGCCCGTACCCGGCGGTCCAGATCCAGGCGCTCACCACCCTGCTGGGACAGCTCCGGACGACGTTCACCGGCGTCAGCGTGCGCGACGTCGTCGCGCACTCCGACTGCGGCACCACCGACTCGGGCCTGCTGGGCCGCAAGCTCACCGACCCTGGCCGGACGATGGACTGGCCCGCCCTCGAGGCGGCCGGCCATGCGGTGGCGCCTGCGACCGACGCCGCGACCTTCACGACGCCGGTCACGGATATCTACCACCAGTTCTTCGCGACCAACGCGGCACGCCGGATGATGCCGCGGGCGAGCACCACGCCGCCGCTGGCGACAGCCGTGGCCGATGCGCACCGGGAGCTCAAGATCGACCTGAGCACGATCGGCTATCACATCCCTGCCGGAGACCTCACCTCTGCGGAGTACACGGACTCGACCGCACGGGCTGTCGCCACCTTCATGGATCGGTACTTCTCAGGAGTGCGGGTGCGGCCGCATGCTGCGTACTCGTGGAACGTCGACTTCGCCACAGCCCAGATGATCAAGCGGGTGCTTCGGGCGGTGACGCCCTGAGCGTCAGCGTCGTCGAACAGATGCCGATCGCAAGGGTCGCGTGAGGGCGCATCCGCCGCAGCCACGATTCACCTAGTTGAGCGCCGCGTCTGAGCCGTGTTCGCTTCGCGCGGGGTGGCCCCATATCCTCGGCTGCGAAGGGCCTTCTCTTTGCAGCACCCGTGCCCGAGTGTGGAGTTGACCGTGGACAACGAGCTTCAGCTGATCAGTGATGGCGACGGTGTTGCCATCATCGGCGATGCGTCGACGATCGAACGTTTCCTCGTCTCCGAGGGGCTTCCCTCGAGGGACCTCGGGTTGCATCGGCTCGGAACAGCGCTCCGGGCGGGGGGTGCAGCGGCCCAAGCCGGTTCCGAGATCGCCGCCAACTCGGGCCGATGGGTCAAGTTGACCAAGGAGTCCGCACAAGCCGTCAAGAAGTACGGCCTGATGAAGAGCACGAAGTCAGGCCTCAGCCTTGGTGTGGTGCAAGCGAAAGGCGCGCGGGGCATCAAGGGGATCGTCGAGTTCTCCAAAGGTCCTGGAGCGACCTTGACCAACCCAGCGATGCTTGCTGGCGCCGCAGGAATCATGGCGCAGATGGCGAACCAAAAAGCCATGGATGAGATCACCGACTATCTGGCGACGATCGATGCGAAGGTCGACGATCTGCTCCGAGGCCAGAAACATGCGGTCCTGGCGGACATGATTGGAGTGGACTTCGTCATCGAGGACGCCATGACCACGAGGGAACAGGTGGGGCGCGTCTCCGAGGTCACGTGGTCCAAGGTGCAGGCAACGTCCGTGACGATCGCTCGAACTCAGGCATATGCGCTGCTTCAGCTCGACGCCCTCGCGAGCAAGATGGAGCTGAAGACCAAGATCGGCGACCTGGCCAAGGCCTCCAAGGACATCGAGCCCGATGTGCCGGAATGGCTCGCCGTGCTGGCTCGCTGCTCCAAGCTGCAGGATGGGATCTCTGTATTGGAACTCGACCGCGTGCTGGACGCATCCCCCGAGGAGCTGGACCAGCACCGCCTCGCATTGAGGGGCGCTCGACAGAACCGCATGCGGCGGATCACGGCGACGACTGACCAACTCTTGGCGCGCATGGACGCCGCCGTTGGCACAGCCAACTCCAAGATGCTGCTCCACCCAAACACCTCGCGAGCAGTGGTGACTTCGAGCAATAACGTCGCCGTCCGCATCACTGACTTCCACGGACAACTCGGGATCGAGGCCAGCCGAGAGGCGCTGGAGACGAGACGTTGGATCGATGCGGCTGTGGACGTGAGGGACAGGGTCCTCAAGACAGGAGCGGTTGGTGTCGACGCGGCCCGAGACCTTGGCAGCGAGTCCTTCGAGCGAGCCAGATCGGTGACGGGCAGAATCACAGACGAGATCACGGAACGAGCGAATCGTCGACGCAACGGCAAGGCGGGCGACGAGACCTGAAGGGTCACCGACCGCCAACCGTGCGACACCTCCTTCTACTCGAGGGACCAATGCCTGCTCCTGACTTCTCTCTGCTACTGGTACCCACCATGACCGAAGGGCGCACCACGACCGCATGGCACCAATTCGGGAGGGTGACGACGCGCTCCCACGCCGCATTGATACGGTCGCCGCTGATGGTCTCGATCTCGGAGCTGATACCGCGCTCGACTCAAAAGTCGAGCACCTCCTGGATCTCGCCGGTGGACCCGACGGTCGAGCCAGCGAAGGAGCGGCATGCCGGGCTGAGGGAGAACGCGCGTTGCACGGGCAGCGGCGCCGTCGCGGCTCGGACGTTGACGAGGGTGCAGTCGACAGCAAGCAGCGACAGGTAGGCGCTGATACCGATGTCGACGCTCTCCGTGTTCATAATGAGATCGAAAGGGTTGGCCAGCACGCTATAAATCTCGAGGTCTCTGGTGGCGAAGTGGCAGCGAGCGCCGAGGCACAAGCCTCGGAACGGGCGCTTCGACGATAATCGCCGAGGTATTGTGACAGTAGATGTTCGACTCGTGTTCGGCGGATGGGCTCAGTCCGATCGCGCCGCGTCGGCTGCGGTGGTCCGAACGAGTCGACGCACCCGCCCGGTTCCAGGGTCTACTGCAGACGAGTGCAGTTTGAACAGCGCGTCGAAGGCCCAATACGAACTGCCCCTGATGATCACGCCGATCGGCTCTGCCAGCCGCGCGCCGTACCGCCCTGATCGAGCACGGACGCAACTCTGCCGCTCTAGGGAGCTCGGAGCCTTAAATTCATGATACGCACCAGGTACGCGACCCGCGAACTGGAACCGCCTAGAAGGGAGCGTCAGACCTCCTGATGCCATCACGACTGCCTAGTTGCGCTGCCACCTTCCCCGCATTCTAGCAAAGAACTTTCGCTTTGATGGATCCACCTCCGCTGTCGGTTGCCCATTCTGTTCATCAGTTGGCGCGGCACGAATCGCAAGACTCATCAAGTCATCAAGATCAGGCGGCTCGGTTGGCAACTCAGGTAGAACAGATCGAGGCCTTTGATACCGCATAAGGGGATCGCGGTAATCCTGCATCCTCAGATCCGACCACTCGAGCCCGTTCCACGAGGCGACGATGGCGATACCCGGCTGGTCAGCATCGTTCGACACGCTATAGGTCCCGGGAACCACGTCGTTCACCTTCGCAACCCACAGCGGACTCCCATACACAACATGCGGTTCGTCGCCGTCGCCATCCTCGACCCCGTCGACTCGAAGGAGCATTTCGTAGACGCCCTCCTGGATCAGTGGCGAATCTCGACGCACACCCTCATCGAAGAAATATCGATCTAAGCCGCGAAAGGTCTCCCCAAAATCGGCACGAGAACGCAAATCCACGCTTGAGTTGAGATCGTCCCCAATTACCACAACTGCAACAGAAGCCAGGAGTTCCTGAAAACCGCCCACGACCGACGGCCACCACGTAGCTCTGCCATTCTCACCCTGAGATGCTGGCACCTTTCCCATACCCAGCAAATGATCGCGATGCCCATAGGCGAGAATCCGCAGCCTTTCTGAGCGCCCTACCCACCATGCCGTCTCATGGAATTCCTCGCGGTCACCGTTCCACGGCCAGGCGGTGCCACAAGACGCAATCGCGCGGACCAAAAGCCAATGGCCGACCCGCGGAGAAGCCTCATAGGAGAGCATCCGGTTGCGCTCGATCAGGCTCGCAGCCGAATTGAGCAGGTCACGCGTGCCGCGACGATGCGAATTCACACCCCCGCCGCCCATCGCAAAGGGGAGAGTGAAGACAAAACCACGCTCATCAGCATCGAGCAACATCTGCTTCAGCTTCGCCTCTGAGCAATACACTAGGTTCTTATATCTGGTGTCGGCGTCAAGCGGCGAGAAGTTCTTTTCCATGCAGCCTACTGTACCGAACACTCACTAATTGGGCTCATCCCAATCGAGGGTGTAGGCGCGGTGGTGGGGTCCGCGGCGGGGTAGACGTCGAGGTTCCCTGATGATGGGAGTTCCTACACTGCCCATCCAGAGAACCTCGACATGTCTGACGCTACCTTCGTGTGCCCTGATCTGACCACGTTCTGCCGTCTCGACGAGCTCGGTCTCGTGGTCGCTGGCCAACGCTTGGACGCCGACCGCGCGGTCCTGGCGTGCCGGGTTGTCGAACGTGACCAGTGGTGTCGACGCTGCGGCTGTGAGGGCAGCGTTCGTGACACTGTCACCCGGCAGCTGGCTCACGAACCGCTCGGCTGGCGACCCACGACCCTGCTGATCAGGGTCCGGCGGTACCGGTGCACCGGTTGCGGGCACGTGTGGCGCCAGGACACCACGAAGGCGGCCGAACCACGAGCCAAGATCTCGCGCCGCGGGCTGCGGTGGGCGCTGGAGGCGATCGTCGTACAGCACCTGACGGTTGCCCGCGTTGCCGAAGGGCTCGGGGTCGCGTGGGACACCGCCAACGACGCCGTCCTGGCCGAAGGCAGACGGGTCCTGATCGATGATGAGCACCGCTTCGCCGGCGTCAGAGTCCTGGGCGTCGACGAGCACGTGTGGCGCCACACCCGCCGCGGGGAGAAGTACGTGACCGTGATCATCGACCTGACCCCGATCCGCGACGGCACAGGTCCAGCACGGCTCCTCGACATGGT